>JAUWWA010000437.1 GCA_030617125.1 Pirellulales bacterium
CCAGCGCTGGATCACTTCACCCACCAGATCGAGTCCCTTTTGGTCGTCAAGCCGGCCGATCAGCCCGACCAGGGGGACATCGGCTATCACCGGCAGGCCAAGCTCCTCCTGGAGCGCCGCTTTGCACCGCGGTTTGCCCTCATGGACGCTCTCCACGTCGTAGTTGGCCGCCAGGTGTGGATCGGTGGCCGGGTCCCACTGCTTCGCATCGATCCCGTTAAGGATGCCCGAGAGAACCTTTCGGCGATACTTCAATGCGCCTTCCAGCCCACAACCCAACGGCGCACTTTGGATTTCCTGCGCGTAGCGCGGGCTGACCGTGCTGATCGAGTCGCTGAAGACGATGCCCGTCTTCAGCAGGTTCAATTTCCCATGGAACTCCATCTCACGCCAGTTGAAATACTTCCAGTCCAAGCCGGTCAGGAGCATGTCCCAGTGCCAGAACCGGCCTTGGTAGGCCATGTTGTGGATGGTCAGCAACGTGGCGATGTGTTCGTACTGTGATGTGTTGCGGTACTCGATTTTCAGATAGGCCGGCACCAGGGCGGTCTGCCAGTCGTTTGCATGGATCACGTCAACGTGCAAGTCGAGCAACCGGATGGCCTCGAGCACCGCCCGGGAAAAGAACACGAACCGTTCGCAGTTGTCGATATAGTCTTTTCCATCCACACTGTAGAGTTCGTCGCGGTCGAAGTACTGATCTTGCTGGACGAGGTACACCGGCACGTCGGCCTCGGGCAGCGAGCTTCGCAACAGGTGGCCGGTTATCATCTTGCTGCCGATCGGCACGATGAAGTCGATCCCCATCGGCTCGATCGGCCGGCCGCAATAGGCCGCTTTGCGATAGGCGGGCAGGATGACCGCCAGGCGATGTCCCTGCCGGGACAGCTCGACCGGCAACGCCCCGCAGACGTCGGCCAGACCGCCCGTCTTCGCAAAAGGGACCGCTTCGCTTGTGACGAACAGGATATTCATCGACAGATTCTGAGTTCCCTGGTGAGAAATGCGGACTAGCTCGGCGGCGGCTCGATTCCAAAATCGCGAATGGTAAGCAGGCTCTTCAACTCGTAGCCCGCCGCGGCGAACGCCTCCCGTCCGCCTTCCATGCGATCGACAACGGCAATCACGCCGCGGACCTTCATGCCGAACGCCTCGATCCGCTCAATCGCTGTAAGCGACGACGCGCCGGTGGTCACCACGTCTTCGACGACCACGACTTCGTCGCCCGGCCGGACGGGCCCTTCGATGTACTGCTCGGTGCCATGGCCCTTCGCCTGTTTGCGAACCATGAAGCCCACAAGCGGCGTTTCGCGCACGGCCGACATGGTCACGACGGCGGCGGTGATCGGATCGGCCCCAATCGACATCCCGCCGACGGCCGACGGCATACTGTCCGCTCCGAGCAAGTCGAGTATCCCTTCGGCCACCAGCCGCGCCCCGGCCGGATCGAGTGTGACCTGCTTTCCGTCGAGGTAGTACGTGGACTTCTTGCCCGAGACAAGCGTAAAATCCCCGAACTTCAACGCCTTCTCGCGAACCAGAGCGATCAGGGCCTGCTTGTCGTACATGCGACAATCCCTTTGGAAAATGATAAACGATTGATGAACAATGTTCAATGATTCATGGACAATGACGAAGCAAGAACGACGAAGTTTCGTTTAGCCGCCGGGTCCACGCGGGGAGCATTTCGCGCGTGGACCCGGCGGCTAAAGAACTGACGACTGACGACTGACAACTGACCACTGACGACTTCCTACCGCATAATCGTCACCCGCGAGGCGACAGGGCCGACCGAAAAAATCCCGAAGATATCCTTAATGTCCTTATCGCTGAGTCGGATCGATCCGCGGCCGGACGTTGTGTGCAGGTTGGTCGGATCGTTAGTGCCGTGGATACCGAGCCGACTGTTGTGGCCGCTCGGGTGGGTCAGCCCGATCCAGTACTCACCTAGCGGGTTGTCCCGATGGTTGGCGTCGATCTGCGTGCCGTCCGGGCCGTAGTATTGCGGATTGACTGTCTTGTTGCTAACGACGTAGGCACCCTCGAGGTTGGCGTAATCGCGCCCGACGCCGATGGGGAACCGCCCAGCGTATCGGCCGGAAAGCATCAGCGTCAATTCGTGACGGTCGAGGTGGATCACAGCGTTGAACGGCCCACGGACGACCTTTAGCTGCTTGCCCGGCTCGAGCCGTTGCGGGTCGCGGATGCCGTTGATATTGGCCAACAGTTGCCAGGGGACGTTGTAGCGCGTGGCGATCTGCTCGAGCGTCTCGTCCAGTTGGACCGTGTAGGGCCGTTCGAGCAGATGCTCGCGCGAGTAGATGATGTACCCGGCAAGTTGATCGAGTAGTTCGGTGACACGGGCAGCCTGCGCCGGCGGCATGTCGGGGTTGTGGCGCAAGTTGCTCAGCGCCAGGTGGGCCTGGGCGTAGCGCCCTGCGTCGAGTTCCTTTTCGGCGGCCTGGAGCAAGGTCTCGGCGGGTTCCTTTCCGGTGGTCTTGGGCAACGGCGTCGGTTGGCTGGCGGCTGAGGGCGGCGAAACTCCAGGGGAAGTCGCCTGGGGCAACGCTTCGTTTTGCCCTGGCCACGCCGGCGAAGCGGGACTTCCTTGCACGGCGACACTAGCACTCGGCAGTGTGAATGTCGACGCGGCCGTGCTGCCGCCGATGGCCGCCGGCGGGCCGGCAACAAAGTCGGG
>JAUWWA010000393.1 GCA_030617125.1 Pirellulales bacterium
AGAAGGAAGAAGGATGAATGATGAATGATGAATGCCTGACGCACACTGCCCTCTGTCTTCCGCCCACCATCCACTACCCACTGCCCACTATCCACTATCCACTACCCCCTTCACAACACAGGGCGCTGGTGTATAGTAAGGGAACGATGTCAAGGAGTTGCGGCCGGTATGAAGTGCCCATTTTGCCAATGCGACAACGATCGCGTGATCGATACGCGGGCGAATCCCGACGGATCCGCCACGCGGCGTCGGCGGGAATGTCTCGGCTGCAAGCGCCGATACACGACCTACGAACGCATCGAGGGCACGACCGTCAAGATCATCAAGAAGGACGGCACGCGCGAGCCGTTCGACCACGGCAAGCTCAAGCAAGGCCTGGAAAAGGCATGCTGGAAACGGCCCGTCGGCGACGCCCAACTCGAGATGATCATCGCGGAAGTGGAAGACGAGCTGGAGACGAATTTCGACTCGGAAGTCGAAAGCCACCACGTAGGCGAGTTGGTGATGCGGCACCTCCGCGACCTCGACCAGGTGGCCTACGTTCGCTTCGCCAGCGTCTATCGGCGATTCGAGGACGTCCACGACTTCATCAGCGAACTCAGAGCGATGCTCGACCAGTCGCATCGCCCTATGGAATAAAGGGGACATGCTACTTTTTCGCCCGAAGAAGCAGTGCACGACCCTCCGACCCGAGAGGCAAAAGAGTAGCATGTCTCGTTTACTCGACGGCAGTGAGCACTCGCCGGTCCGCATTGGGGCGGTGAGGTACCTGAACGCGCGGCCGCTGACGTTCTGCCTTGAGCGGCTTACCCCGAACGCCCGAATCGTGTTCGACCTGCCGAGCCGCCTGGCCGACGCCCTGGCATCCGCGCGGCTCGACGTGGCGTTGATCCCGTCGATCGAGTACGCCCGAAACCCCGGCTTTCGCATCGTTTCCGACGCCTGCGTGGCGTGCGACGGCCCGGTCCGCAGCGTGAAGCTCTACGGCCGCGTACCGCCCGAGCGGATCAGAACGTTGGCGTTGGACGAAGGTTCGCGAACCAGCGCGGCGATGACGCGAATCGTGCTCAAGGAGCAGTTCGGCCTGGAGCCGCAAGTGCAGCCGCTACCGATCGGCGCGTCGCTCGAAGACACGACGGCCGACGCGGCGATGCTCATTGGCGATCGGGCGATGTCGCCGCCGCGGGGGGAGTTCGCGTTCGTCTGGGACATGGGCGAGCGTTGGTCGGAGTTGACGGGCCTGCCGCTGGTCTTCGCAATGTGGATCGCTCGCGGCGGCGTCGACCTGCACGGCATGGAGGAAGTGCTTGCAGCGGCGCGGGACGAGGGCGTCGCGCGCCTGGCGGAGATTGCCAGGCTCGACGCCCCCGTGTTGGGCATTCCCGAGGTGCAGTGTATGTCGTACCTGCGAGACCACCTCGATTTTCACCTTAGCGACCGCCGGCGTCGAGGGCTGGAGAAGCTTTACGAACTGGCCGGACGCCACGGCCTCGGACCACAGGGAGTCGAACTTGTCTTCTATGATCGCAACATGGCTGGATAAGACGCTCGCCGGCGAACGGTTGAAGCCGGAAGAGGCCGTCGAGTTGCTCCGCTCGCACGACCTGGCCGCGCTGGGTAGTGCGGCCGACGCCCTTACCCGACGCCTCCACGGCAAGCCCTATCGAACCTACAACATCGATCGCAACATCAACTACACAAACATCTGCATAAGCGGCTGCCGGTTTTGCGCATTCTCGCGAGAGCCGGGCGCCGCGGACGGCTACGTCATCGGTCGCGATGAGCTTTTCCGCAAGATCGACGAGACGATTGCGCTGGGCGGTGAGCAAATCCTTCTGCAAGGCGGCCTGCACCCGGAGTTGAAGATCGACTGGTACGAACAGTTGTTGCGCGGCATCAAGGAGCGCTTCACGCGGATCAACGTCCACGGGTTCGGCCCGCCGGAGATCGATCACATCGGCCGAGTTTCCGGGCTGCCGGTTCGGGCGGTTCTCCAGCGGCTTCAAGCGGCCGGACTTGGCAGCCTGCCTGGCGGCGGGGCCGAAATCCTCGTCGATCGCGTCCGCCGCGAGGTCAGCCCGCACAAAATCTCCGCCGACCGATGGATCGAAATCTGCCGCGTCTGGCACAAGTTGGGCGGGCGCGGCTCGGCCACGATGATGTTCGGGCACGTCGAGACACTTGCCGACCGGATCGAACACCTGGAACGATTACGCCGATTGCAGGACGAAACCGGCGGATTCACCGCCTTCATCGGCTGGACGTTTCAACCGGCCCACACCGAGCTTTCCAAGCTGGGTAAGGTCGGGGCGTTCGAGTACCTCAAAACCCTGGCCGTCGCCCGGCTCTATCTCGACAATTTCGCCAATCTCCAGGCAAGCTGGGTCACGCAGGGCCTGGCGGTCGGCCAGATCGCCCTGCGATTCGGGGCCAACGACTTCGGCAGCCTGATGATCGAGGAGAACGTCGTGGCGGCGGCCGGCGCCAACTTTCGCACGAGCGAGGCGGAAATCCGCCGCGTGATCGCCGGCGCCGGCTATACCCCCCGGCGAAGAAACGTCTTTTACCAACTGCTCGACGAGCCGCGCCAAACTCCATCTCCGAACGCCGCAAGCTAAGCTATCGTAAGGGGTTGTGTGCGCCGTAGAGCCTATTGCCGGTTCAAATCAGAAGCATTGAAGGATTGACTGACAACTGCAAACTGAGCAATCGCACATTCTGAAAGCGACTTCCAAGCAAGCCACAGCATGATCCAAGTCGAGCGACTTACCAAGCACTATCCCGATCTGCGCCAGGGCCGGTTCGTGGCGTTGGATGCGATCAGTTTCTGCGCGAAGCCGGGGCAGGTTTACGGCCTGTTGGGGCCCAACGGCGCCGGCAAGACCACCACGCTGCGAATCCTCGGCACCCTGCTGCGCCCAAGCGACGGCACCGCGACCGTCGGCGGCTACGACGTGCTGTCCGAGCCTGACGAGGTCCGGCGGCGGATCG
>JAUWWA010000190.1 GCA_030617125.1 Pirellulales bacterium
CAGCCGCTGCGGGCGTTGGGATGCTCGAGGAACCGCGGCCCGTGCCAAACCCGGACGGTCTCCAGCGCGGCCAATCCCGGGCAGACGAGCTTCCGGCCGCCCGAAAACCCGGCCATCAAGTGCGGCTCGATCAGACCCGTCGTAATCTTCAACTCCGCGGCGACGTAGCGCGAGTCGATCCAGACGGGCGTACCGCGGGGACCGTCGCCGAGGTGCGTGTGTGCGGCTGGCGCATGGCCGTCATGGTTCTCGATGCGGTAGTTCTCGACGATCGGTCGGCCGAGCATCTCCACCAGTTCCTCGTTGGTGTTGGGCCGATGCAGACCGGTGGCCACCAGGATGAGGATCTTCCCGCGAGCGATGCCGGCTGCTTCGAGCGTTTCCAGGATGGGCGGCAGGATGATCCGGTTGGGGACCGGCCGGGTGATGTCGCTGACGACCACGCACGCATCTGAGCGGCCGCGGGCCAGTTCGGCCAGCGGCGGCGCGCCGACGGGCCGGGCGAGACACCCGGCAACGGCGGCCGCCGGCTCGGCAAGAGGCTCGGCCGGAGCGAGCTCCAAACAGCCGACAACGTGCCGATCGGGCAATTCCACCGTCAGTTTCGTCCGGCCATAGTCGAGATGGAACTGCATCATTCGCTCCTGTCGTTCCTATGAAATCTTGCCTCGCAAGAATACAACGAGGTTCTTCACATCGTCGGTGCCGATGCGGATCACCTTCCGGCCCAGGGTGAGCTTCACGCAGTCGAAGCCCCAGAGATTCCAGGTCCAGCCCCGCCAGGGCACGGAGTGGATTCCCCAACCGTCGACCAGCCGCGTCCGGTCCGCCTCGACGGCCGTGATGGCAGCGTACGGGATCGTCTTCGAGAAGAGCGGCACCGGGCCGAAGCGAATCGCCAACTCCTCGCCTTCGTCCTGAACGGTCAGCGTTTTCAGTGAAACGGCGAGAACCAAGACCAGCGCAAAGGTGATCGCCAGAATTGCCACCATGCCTGGTGCCCCGCGCACAAACCACGCGCCGATAAGCAGCACGCCGACCACAGCGTACAAGAGATGGTGCAGCCCGCCGGTTTGCGTGTGTTGGTATTGCATGGTTCAACTCCCACGTGAACGTCTTGGCGTTGGTCTGGCAAGGACCATGAGCACTATCTCATGCCGCAGTGGGGATTGCAAGTGTCTTGCCCGGACTAGCGACGTCCAATCCCGACGACCAGCTAAATTACAGTGCAGAAGGTATCGTCGCGCGAACAGGACCCTCTCTCGGGGGAAGCAAGAAGCGGACAAACCCTCGTTTTCGCCGCAACGAACCCGAGCCAACTACGTTGGCGCGCACGTGAAACCGACGCCGGCTCCCGCGTTGCAACGGAATTTTCGGCCGGCCGGGAACTTTCTATGCCCGGTCGTCGTCTGATAAGGTGTCGGGCGGTCCGCCGGCGAGTTTCCAGTGAAAAGCCGCGACCACCGGTCGCGCAGTGGAGATGTGGGCTGCGCGTGTTCTCCAGGATTATCCATCGCGAAATGTGGATATGAATTGCGACTATTTTCCGCGACCGGTGGTCGCGGCCTTACAACAACGTCACAACGAAAGGATAGCCATGAACGCCAAACAACTCTCGATAGCCGTGCTGCTGCTTGTTGCACTGGCAGCCGAATCGCTCGCCGGGGTCGACCTGGTCACCATCCCCCGCCGCGAGGGGACCCAGCTTACGATCTACAACTCCGAAGACATCACGATGGTCCGTGAGCATCGCCTCTTGACGGTCAAGCCGGGGATCAACCGCATCCAGTTCACCTGGGCGAACACGCTGATCGACCCGACCAGCATCGACTTCCGTATTCTCGACCACGCCGACCAGGTCGACCTGATCGACACGACGTTTCCCGCCGGCCGCAACGACGCGTTGCAATGGAACATCCGCAGCCGCATGGCCGGCAAGATCCCCGTCGAGATCCGCTACTTCACCAGCGGGATCACCTGGAAGGCCGACTACGTGGGCATCGCGAACCAGGACGAGACCGCGCTGCGGCTGACCGGCTACGTGCGGGTGCATAACAACTCGGGCGAATTGTACGACAACGCCCAAACGCGGATGGTCGTCGGCACGATCAACCTCGTCGAGAAGATCGCCGACCTGGCCAAACGGCCCCCGCCGGGAGTGAAGTACCCAGAGGCGCCGGCAGATGCACGACCAGCCATGCGAAAGGCGATGGAGGAAAAAGCACTTCAGTACGACAGGCTCCGGCGATCGGGAAAGTTGGACGCCGGCGGATTGGCTCTGGACAAGCCGAAGGAAGTCAAGAAGCAGGGCCTTTCCGAGTACTTCCTGTTCACCATCGCCGGCCGCGAGGACATCAAGGACAAAGAGCCCAAGCGGCTCGTGGCGCTCAAGGTGGCCGAAGTGCCGCTGGAGTGCTTCTACAAGCTTAGCGACCGCGACGGGGGCAAACAGTTCACGAAATACTACCGCTTCAAGAACAAGAAGCTGCTCGACGCCGAGGGCAAGGAAAAGAAGCTGCCGGCCATGGAGAACCTCGGCCTCTCGCCGCTGCCCGACGGCATGGTGCGGCTCTTCTCCGAGTACAAGAACAAGGACCTCGCCTACGTCGGCGGCACGCAGACGAAGTACGTGCCGATCGGCGACCGGGTGGAGGTGAACGTCGGCCGCGACAGCGACATCACGCTCGTCCGGCGGCTGAAGGACCAGCGGATCACCAACGTCGTCGCCCGGCAATACAAGCGGAGGCTCGACAATAAGTACGTTCTCTACTACGACCTGATCGACTACGACGAGACGTTTTATTACGAGGAAGAGATCGTCTCGGGCAAGCCGGTCGTTGCAAAGACGGAACTCGAGCGCCGATTCGACGCCAAGGTGGTCCTGTGGGCCGACGACGCGGCGCCCGAGGATTGGAACAGCAACAAGGCGGGCGCGTACGTCGATCTGCACCAGGTGCCCGGCCGCAAGGAGCGCGTCGACCAGAACCACGTGAAATACTTCCTCGACCTGCAACCGGGCGAGAAGCAGTTTGTCACGTATTCGGTAACCTACAAGCGCCGCAAGGTCGGCCCGGAAATAAACACCCACAAGCGACGTGAACCACTGTAATGAACCATCGTATCACTAATGAAAAGGACCCAGCCATGAAAACCCGAATCGCAATTGCCGCCGCTGCACTGGTTATCGCGACGGCCGCCACGGCATACGCCCGGATCAAGCTGACCACGCTGCCCGAGCGCGAAACCGTGCGCATCGACATCCGAAACGGCCGCTACACGCTGGTCGAGGAGGAGCGCACCGTCAACCTGCAACAGGGCCGCAACCAGGTCGATTTCTCCTGGGCGAACATCTCGATCGACAAAGACTCGATCGTCTTTCGCATTATCAAGGCCGACGGCGAGGTGAACGTGCTCAACACAAACTACCCGCCGAACGAGAACGCCCTGTACTGGGCCGTCAGCGCGGCGAAGGCGGGGCCGGCCGTGATCCGGATCTCGTACCTGATCGGCAACATGGCCGCCGGGCCCAGCTATCAGGGCGTCGTCGAGAACGACGAGAAGAAGCTGCTCATGCAGGTCTACATGACCGTGACCAACACGTCCGGCGAGAGCTTCGGCCGGTGCACCGTCCAGCCCGGCGTCGGCAAGACCACCGGTCGCTACTTCAACATCGGCGAGCGCAAACGCATGCTGGCCGCCAAGTTCGCCGAAGTGCCCATCGAAAAACGCTACGTCTTCGACGCGGCGATCGACCAGAAACGCACGCGGATGTACTACCGGTTGGTCAACGACAAGGATAACAGCATGGGCCGGTTCCCGTTGCCCCACGGCAAGGTGCGGCTGTTCATCAAAGAGCCGGAGACGAGCGAGAACGACGAGGTTCGCAGCCAGGCTTTTTTGGGCGAGGACTGGGCGCGGTACACGCCGCTGTTCGCGCCGCTGGATCTGTACGTCGGCGTGGCGCAGGACGTGAAGGCCGAGCGGTTCACGATGCAGCCGGAAAAGGGCCCCAAGGCAGTCCACGACGAACTCACCTGCCCGCGATTCACGCTCGACGGCAAGCAGAGCGTCACCAAGCCGCGGTTCCGCCACCATCGAACGCGGTTCCGCTACCGGCTGCAAAACTTCAAGACCGACAACGGCGAACCGATCACCGTGCCGCTTTCGATCAAGGAGCACGTCGACGGCGAGTGGATCATCGAGAAAGTCGTGCTGAAGGAACTGGAAGGCGAGCGGAACAAGCTCGTCGAGAAAGTGATCCCGCACGCCGAGATGTTCACGGCGAAGCGCATCGACACCGGCAACATCGAGTTCGAGGTGAAACTGCCGCCGACCACCATCGAGAAGAAGTACGATCTGTTCGTCACCATCCTGCGGAAGTGGCGGCGGTATTGAGGGAACTCGCTTCTTCGGATCGATGTGGGTCTCGTGGTGTAGTGCAACATGACAACCAACCTTGACATCTGTTGCCTGATCTGAGCGCGAACGGGGCTGCTGCACCGGATCTGGCGCCGGTTGTCCCGGATTGCGCAATTCTCCCAGGGCCCCTCATTCCTGGACGGGGATGCTTTACTTTTCTGCCGCCGCGGTCTCTAATCGATTGGGGATAATCTCTCTAATCCCCCTCGATCTAGTGGGCCGAAGATAGGTTCGTACCAGGGAGGTTGGATCTTGGCAACTCCGCACGAACTCAGCGCGATCAATCTGAAGCCGTACCTGCACCGGTGCGGGTACCGGCGTGACTTGCTGCGCTCCGACTACCCGCTTGGCGATGATTTGTCGGTTGCCTTGGGGGCATTCGCTCACCTGCCGACGGATGCTCGTTCCGCCTGCATCGCCGTGCTCGACGCCCCTGCCAACCCCGAAGAGGTTGTTGCTTCATATCGAGCATTTGCGGCACCAGTTGTGTTTGTGTGTTATCAAGGCACACTCCAGTGGTGGAAACAGGAGGCAGACAAACCGGAACGCATCGACACTGTTCCTGATGATCAACTG
>JAUWWA010000113.1 GCA_030617125.1 Pirellulales bacterium
GATCTGGCGCGAACCCGTGCGGATGAAGAAGCCCGTCGTCGCCAGCATGGGCGACGTCGCCGGCAGCGGCGGATACTACATCGCCATGGGCTGCGATCGGATCATCGCCGCGCCCGGCACCATCACCGGCTCGATCGGCGTGATCGGCGGCAAGCTGGTCCTCGGCGGGCTATATGAGAAGATCGGCATCACCACCGAAGTGATCAGCCGCGGCGAGAATAGCGGCTCGCTCTCGCCGAGCAAGCCGTTCTCACCCGAAGAACGCGTGGCGTGGACGGCGCTGCTGAGGTCGACCTACTCCCAGTTCGTTCGCAAGGCGGCCCAGGGGCGAAAGATGAACTACAAGGACCTCGACGCACTGGCCCAGGGTCGCATCTACACCGGACGCATGGCAGTAGCTAACGGCCTGGTCGACGAGGTGGGCACGCTTCAGCACGCCATCGCCACGGCCAAAAAAGCCGCCGGGCTGAAAAAGGACGAGAAGGTCGAACTGCTGATTCTGCCCCGTCCGAAGACGATCTTCGAACAGCTTTTCGGCGATCCGTCAGCCGAGTTGCAATCGGCTGCCGGTCTTGGCGTGAGCATCCCCGGATTGGCGTCGACTGCGCCCGAGTTGCTTCGCGCCGCCCGCATGGCGAAACTCCTCCGCCGGCTGTTCAGCGAACCGACGCTGTTGTGGATGCCGTACGCGGTCGAGGTGAAGTAACTAAATGAACACACCTGGATCAACGTCGAAGTACTCCGCCAGCGCGCGGACGTCTGCGAGCGTGAGGTTCCGCTTGCTCGCGAGGACTTCCGAGATGGTCGACAGGGCAATGCCCGTTCCTTCGGCAACGCAGGTTTGAGAAACTCCCTTGGCGTCGATCAAGTGTTCCAGCGCGTCTGCTTCGGAGACGGCGTCCATCGGATATGCTCGATCTTCGTACTCCTCAACCAACCTGGCCAGAATTTCCAGGTAGTCTCGTTCCTCGGAACACAGGTCTTCGCGGTCGAGCAAGGAATTGACGACCTGATGCGCCTCGGTCATTTCCTTGTCGCAGCGGATAGGCTTGAGCGGGAACCTGTGGATGAGTTCCAGGTAAGGGTCTCGCCGCTGGTCGGAATCGGCAATTAGGGACACTTGCAGTCCTCCTTCCACATTCCTCTGTCATATTCCGCATGCGTGAGCACGGCCCGTATCAAGACAATACCCCGGAACGTTTCCGTCGCGTAGTCGATTTTGACGATCAGGCGATACTTGTTTCCGCGGATGTTGAACACCACGCAGTTGCCCACCATGTCAGCCGATGAATACGTCGACCGCACGTCGGCGAATTTCATCCACCGCTTCTTCCGGACGGTCTTCCACCATACATCCAGTGGTTTCTTCGCATCCGGGTGGTTCCTGGCAAACTCGTGTAGAGGCGGCCTTGCGATGATGTGCATGCATTTTCCTTCACGCTTACCAATCCATTATCTTCGCGCAGTGCCGAAATGTCAAGATGGCGCACGAAACTTCCCGCTCAAGGGTGGACAAGAAGATGGAGGACCGGTCCTTCCCCTTTATCAATACGTCAGGTAAGATACGGGTGTGGAGGAACCAAGCACGCCGCAGTTCGTGCTCCCGTGGATGCCCTGCGCGGTCGAGGTCAAACGACGGACCCATGGAAAAGCAGTTGCCGATCATCGTCTTGGTCCCGGTGTTCGCGGTCGTCAACGTCATTGCTGCGGCAATCGTCCCCCATGCTCGCGAACCCGTTCTCCCGGGTATTATGTTGGGCGTGCTTGCCGGAGAGTCCGGCCTGATAGCCATTTGGGCCGTTATCGGTCCCCAACCTTGGATGTCTCGTTTCTTGATCACGCAGGGACTTGCAATAGGGCTGTACCTCGCATTTCTATTCGGGCTGACGATAGCCGGACACGGTCCACCGGCCAAGGTCATTGTGGTAGCGGTGCTTGTGTTCCCGTTGGTTCTTCTTTGCGTACAACTTCCCGTGTGGATCGCGAAGATCGCGATGGGGTGGCGGCTGGTCGGCGCCGGTTCGGAAGACCCCGCGCCGTCGATGTCACCAAGGCAGTTCGGCATCGAACATCTGCTTGGCGCAACGACCGTCGTGGCCGTGGCGATGGGACTGGCAAGCCTGGGCTTGCAGATCTTATCGGAAACCGGCGGCACCACAGGCGCGTGGACCGACCTACTCTGGACCTGCCTTGGCTTGAGTCTCTGGGGCGCCTTTGCCATGCTGCCGTGCATCTGGGCGGCACTTGTCGCGCGCAACCGCGCCGTTGGCGCCGTCATCATTGGGGTCTACACTGTGCTGCCTATGGTGACACTTTTCGTGCTCTCGCCGTTTTCCGGCCCTCCTATGTCACTTGGCCGGTTCCTGTTTCTCCAGATTTTCCATGCCGCCACCATGCTTGTGCTCATGGGCGGCCTGCACTACGCCAAGTTCTGGGGCTTCGAGTTGCTCCGTCCCGACGACGGCGAATATCGCATTACCCAGCAGCAACAGCAGGAACCCGCCGCGGCGCCAGCGGCTTCGTCCGACTTGGAGGAGCAGTAAACGAGGGCGAGACAATCCCCGCGCCGCGCCGGACTACTCGCCGGTGTACGACATCAGCGCCATGAATCTTGCGCGCTTGATCGCCTTGGTCACGGCGTGCTGGCTTGCGGCCGTGCAGCCGTTCTTGCGGCGGCCGATGATCTTGCCCTGCCGGTTGGTGAGCTTTCTCAGCAGGTCGACGTCCTTGTAGTCGACGTACATGGGTCGCGGCCGCTGCCCGTCGACGAAGATCGGATCCTTCTTCTTGGTGCGTATTTTCGCCTTGGCCCGGCGCTTGGTGGGCCGATTGAACTGCATTCGCCTTGCCATACGCTTTTCCTGGTAAGCGGTCGGTCGCTGGGCACGCCCGGGAGCAAGCAAGCTTGGAAGGTCTGCTCCCAGCGAACCTTTAAGTTTATCAGAAATCGGCCGCGCGGCAAAGTGGGGTCCGCAGTGGTTGCTCGGAAAGCCTGAAAACACGCAGGCCCCCGGCCGATTGGGGGGCTCGATTCGCCATAATATGGGGTCTACGTTCACAGGTTTGGTCATGGTTTACCACGGAACGGCTTCCTGCTACAATCCCGGTGCGCCCGGATGCCGCATGGGGCATCGAGGAATTGCGCCGCACGTACACCATTCACGATGGAGATACCATCATGAAGATCGAACGCGTCTTCGAGGTCGAGAAGGAAACGAAGAACACCATTCGGTATTCCGAAGTGGCGGAGGGCCAGCCTCCGGTCATCGGGACCATCTACGTCCAGAAATGGGCGCTGACGGGGATCCCGAAGCAAGTCAAAGTGACGCTGGAGGTGGAAGACGAATGACGGTCTGGCAACGCGGAAGCCCGAAGTCCCCGTGAGAACGTCCCCGCCCGCTATGTCGTCGGCATCGACCTGGGCACGACGAACTCGGCGGTCACGCTCGTCGACACGCAGCAGTCGCCTTGGGGGGTGAGCACTTTTACGGCGCCGCAATTGGCGGCGCCCGGGGTGGTCGAAGCAAGGGAGACCTTGCCATCGTTTCACTATCAGCCCGGCGAGCGGGAAATCGAGCCTCGCGCACTTCTTTGATCACAACGCGCCGGCGCAGGGCTTGGTTTTCGGCGAATCATTGCCCAAGGGCCTGCGGTTGAGGTAGATGCGGAAGGATGTGAGGATGAAGGATGAAGTTGGCTTTCATGGTTTTCCCTTTTTTCCATGCTCCTTCACCCTTCATTATTCATCATCCCTTCTTCCTCCTTCCCCCCTCCTTCTTCCCTTTCCCCCTTTCTTTTCCTCTTTTCCTATTTTATACATGCCCTGCGAACGGCTGTGTGGTTGCGAAGTTGCGAAAAGCCGGAAATTTGGCCGTGACACGAGTTCCTGCCATCGGTACAATTCCGACCGACAACGATCTTCTCTTCCGGTGCCGGGAGCGTCTCCGACACAAGCAAGTCCTCGCCGACGGCTTGCAGAGATTCGTTAGAAATGCTATGCCACGGAAGGTGGCGGCTAGAAGGTCGGCTCTCTCTGGTCGGCTGATAAGCTGGGCAACCTTGTTACCACCACAACCGTACCGGATTGATCGAGGGACCGGTCAATGGCGTCGGACTTGGACATCGCAGAAGCGGACGCAACTCGCGTGCGCCGACATCCACAGGTTCCCCGTCGCGGCGGGGAATCCGCACAGCCGGTGTTCGCACCGTCGGCGCTCTTGCGGTTTGATCCGGCGCACGGTGTCCCCAATGTCGTCCGGTATCCGGAGAAATTCTCCGAGGAGGCGTTTTATACGGTTGCCTATCCGCTGATGCACCTTTCGCGGTGCCTGGAAGAGCGGCTGTTGGAGCTTTTCCGGAAAGGATACGTGAAGGGGACGGTAACGATCAGCATCGGCAACGAAGGGACGACCGTTGGCATGTCGATTCCGCTTCGTCCGGGCCGGGACGTGGTGTCGCTGCTCCATCGCGACTTTGCCGCTCACTTGCTGCTGGGCTCCAGTCCGTACCAGTTGGCGTGTCAGTACATGGCCAATGCCGAGAGCCCGACCCACGCCCGGGAGGGCAACGTGCATTACGGCGACGCTTCGACGCGGCGGTTCCCGATGATCAGTCACTTAGGCAAGATGCTCAGCCTGGTAGTCGGCGGCACGTGGGCTGCGCGAGGCCACGGCGAAGAGGTGTTCGGTCTGGCGGTGATCGGCGACGGGGGCAGCAGCACGGGCGAGTTCCACGAAGCGATTAACATCGCCTCGGTGCATAAGGTTCCGGTGCTCTTCCTGGTCGAGAACAACCACTACTCCTTCTCGACGCCGACCAGCATGCAGTACAACTGCGAGCGCCTTTCGGACCGGGCCCGCGGCTACGGCATCTCGGGACGTACGATCGACGGGACCGACGCCTGGCTGGTGTACTCGGCCGTCTGCGACGCGCTGGACAAGATGCACGACGAGCCGGCGCCGGCCATCCTCGAGTGCATGAGCATACGCCTGCACGGTCACGCCGCCTACGACAAGGCCGAATACATTTCTGAGGAACAATTGCGGCGGTGGCGCCGCGAGGATCCGCTGCGGAAGGCGCGCCGGAAATTGCAGGAGTTCGGCGGGCTGTCCGAATCGAATGTCGCCGCGTTGGAGGAGGCGGTCGAGGAGGAAGCGCACGACGCCGTGACCAAGGCACTGGCGGTCGCCCGGCCCGACGTGCGAACCCAGCGCTTGGTCGCCTACGCCAAATCGCCGCCAGTCGTGCTCAAGCCGGTGAAGGTCGCCCGGGCGAAGACTGGCGAGGCGGTCAATCGCGCGCTGGATTATATCCTCACGAACAACCCGCGAGCATTCCTGGCCGGGTTGGACGTTGGAACGTACGGCTCGGCCTTCAAGACGTGCAAGGGCTTGATCGCTCGACACGGGCCGCGGCGCGTCATCGACATGCCGATATGCGAATCGGCGACGGTCGGGTTTGCGTTGGGGGCCTCGCAGGTCGGCGCGCAGCCGATTGTCGAGTTCCAATTCGCCGATTTCTCGACCGAGGCGGTTTCACAGTTGGGGCTGAACGCCGGATCGTGGTACTTTCGCACCGGATGCCCCGCACCGATCCTGCTGCGGCTGCCGTGCGGCGGCGGGCTGACCATGGGCGCGTTCCACTCGGGCGAATTCGAGGGGCTTTGGACCCGATTCCCCGGACTGAAGCTCCTGTATCCCGCCACCGCGCAGGAAACCTTCGAGGCCCTGGTCGCCGGTTTCCACGACCGCAACCCCTGCCTGGTCCTCGAACACAAGCTGCTTTACTGGAGCAAGAGCGGGCCGATCGATTTCGACGGCAACGTGGCGAACATCTGGCGGCCGCGACGCTATATCGAGGGCTCGGAAGTGACGGTCGTCGCCTTCGGCGCCATGGTGCACGAAGCGATCTCGGCCGCGGTCGACTGCCGGCGGTCCGTCGAGGTGTGGAACCCGTTCGTGCTGCACCCGCTGGACGTGACGCCCCTTGTCGAATCCGTGCGGAAAACGGGCCGGCTGCTCGTGGTGCAGGAATGTTGCGAGAGCGGAGGACTGGGACACACGGTTATTTCGCAAGTCGTCCGTCGGTGTCACGGCGCGTTGAAGTGCCCGCCGGAACTGATCGCCGCGCCCGACGTGCCGATTCCGTTTGCCCCGGAGTTGGAATCGCACTGCCGGCCGAGTGTTGAAAATATTAGGGCGGGCATCGAACGGATGTACGAGGACAGGTGATGGACACACCCCCTTTCAAGATGCCGTTGTATCTGCCCGCTCAGGGCGCGGCCGAAACCGAAGCGACCATCATTGAATGGTACGTCGCCGAGGGCGACCGTTTCGAGAAGGGGCAGATGCTCGCGCAGGTCGACAGCGCCAAGTCGGTCTTCGATTTCGAGGCGCCCTGTAGGGGCC
>JAUWWA010000002.1 GCA_030617125.1 Pirellulales bacterium
ATCACACCTGCGGCGGCTATATCTGCTGCCTGAGCGATCACTTCTTTGACACCACTCCGGAAAAACTCCAAGCCCACGCTGACGCCGCGCACAAGTGTGTCTATTAACTCACCGCTTGGCGCGTCTCGGCGATGTCTTGCCAAGGCATGCTCGTCCCGCTATGCTAATAATTCCTTCCTCGTTTGCCGAAAGAGCCTTGCGCCGTTTCCCAAGAGACCCGGCGCCAGGCCAGCATTGCCGGTTTCGACGGTGGCCGAGGACAAACAGATGGCGTAGGGTCAGTTAACCAGGCTCTGAGCCATGATAGAGGAGGAGAAGAGATGCCCGATCCATGAGCATCCGAGAAGCCTTCCCGGGTAAGGCTGATCCGGCCGCCCCGGGCCGTGCTCGCCGACCTGGAACATCGGGCCGAATTGGTCAAGGCGGGGGTGATGACCAGCGTCGAGGACGCCGTTTCCGAGCACCAGCAGACGCCGCTCGCCGAACACGTCAAAGCTTACCTTGTGAAGCTCGAAGCCGATGGCACGTCGCAGGACCACCGCGGGAACGTCCACCGTTGCTTGGAGCGAATCGCCACCGAGTGTCGTTTCTCGTCGCTGGCCGACCTGCGCCGCGAAGCTGTTGAGCGGTGGCTTGTCCGGAATGCGAATGCCGGCATGGGGGCGCGAACATGAAACCTCCATCGGGCTTGTTTGGTGGCATTCTGCAACTGGTGTGTGACAAGCGAGCGGCTTGTAAGCAATCTCTTCACGTCGGTGAGGAAAGCCGACGAAGCTATCGATCGACGGCGACGACGGCGATCGCTAACCGAAGGTGAGCTCGTGCGGTTGCTGGACGTAGCACGTCGCCGGCCGCTTCTGGACGCGATGACGATTCGCCGGGGCAATCGCAAGGGGGAAGTGGTTGCCAATCTGCGTCCAGAGACCCAGGTCAAGCTGGAACGGCTTGGGCGAGAGCGGGCGCTGATCTAAAAGACGTTAGTGCTCACGGGGCTCCGTGGAGGGGAACTGGCGTCCCTGACCATCGCCCAACTGAAACTTGACGGACCAGTCGCTTGTGCGGTGCTCGATGCTGCCGACGAGAAGAACCGGCAGGGTTCGGATATTCCGTTGTGGGCCGACTTGGTAGTTGACCTGCGCCAATGGCTCGCTGACAAGCTCAAAGTTTTGCAGGAAGAAGCTAGACGCCGTGGTAAGCCGATTCCGGCACGGCTACCCGCAGATACCCCAGTACTCCATGTTCCGAGAGACTTTGCCAGGATTCTCAATAGGGATCTAAAGTTTGCGGGCATTCCCAAGTGCGACGAACGCGGCCAGACGGTGGATGTGCACGCCTTGCGCACGACGTTCGGGACGCACCTGAGCAAGGGCGGCGTGCCGTTGCGCACGGCGCAAGCCGCGATGCGGCACGGTGACCCCCAGCTTACGGCCAACGTCTATACCGATCCCAAGCTTCTGGACATTCACGGGGCACTGGACGCACTGCCCGCTTTGCCCCTCGATATAGGGATGCAAGAGCGGCAGATAGCGACCGACACCGCTAGTGCTGCTGCTGAGTTTGCACCAGGGTTTGCACCAAAAGCTGACAAACGTGAGAAATCCTGGTCAGTCAGGGACAAGAGGCAGACCGACTCGCCGGAGCGTGCCAAGGAGAGCAGTGGCGTCGTAACTCCTTACCACGTCAAGACAAACAACCCGCTGATAAGTCGTGTCAACGGGTTGCAGAAAGAGCGGGAGACGGGATTCGAACCCGCGACGTCCAGCTTGGGAAGCTAGCACTCTGCCACTGAGTTACTCCCGCTTGTGAGCACCGGGTGTCGGGCCTCCCCAGAACCGCCGTAAGTATATCCTAGACCGCGGCGCGAAAAAAGGGGGGACGAGAGCGCAGAAGAGGAACGCGCCACTACGCTTTCCGGCCGAGAACCGTGTTATGTCGCCTCTTTTTGTGTCGAGTGTCGGAACTGTCGCTGTGTGAGAACGCAATCAACGCACCCAGCGCCAAAAGCACTTGCAGCAGCGCAACGACCATCGGGTGTAGCGCGGGACGGCGGGGCGCGAACTCGTCGTGCCACGATGTGGCCTTCTCCCAGCCGTCGGCGGTGCGTCGCCAAACCATCTCGGAGCCCGGCTGCGGGGAATCGCCGCGCAGCGGCACTTCGCTCGCCACCCAGGTGAATCCGACGAGGGCCAGCAATAGCCAACCGACCAGACGCACGTTGAACCTCCGTAGGTGTAGCACAAGCTTCCAACCGGTGGTTGGGCAACACAGGCAAGATGCCAGTGCTACAGAACTGGCCTATGAATCGTCCGAGCCGACGAAGCTGCAACTGTGAGGCCGGACGGCCGTTCGTGTGGAGAGGAGCGTGTGCAAGTATTTCCGCCGCAAGAACTTGCGACAAGAAACCGACAGCGTCCTTAGGGGCAGGCGTGTCGCGTTTGATCAACGCTCTTCCGGTGCCGACGTTGCCTTTTGACGACACGGCTGCGTTGCGCCTCGCAGTGGGCTCCTGTTGCCGAGAATGCCGCGACGGCCGCGTCGGTCGCTGGTCGACTGCTTTAATGAGGCCATCGTCGCAGTGTAAGAACGGAAAAGGTTTAGGGTTCGGAGTCTGTCTCCTCATTTTTCCTCATCTCCCCACTTCTTTCCGCTTGAGATGCGCACAAATGCAAGAAAGAGGCTGACGAATTCGTAGCGCAGATCTGTAATTTGCCTCTTGGTGACGGATTGAGAATCTGTCCCATATAGAGAATGTCTACCAGGGGAACAAACCCGATTTCTGGTCGTTAACGCTTGCGCCATCGTCACTTACGCCTCGCGTTGGCGAGAGCGGTTTGAGTTTCGCGGCGGATCAGTTACAATTAAGTGAAAATCATGTTCCCAGGGGGAATTTCCGAGCAGTGACGTCCGAAAACCGCATCCGCCGCGCCAAGGTTCTACGCGAGGTCGAGGGTTACCTCGAACTTGGCCTGGCAGAACGGGCGCTGTGTGCGCTGGGGCGATTGGGAGACCCGACCGACTTCGACGCTCATACGCTCCACCTTTGGGGGGAAGCTCTGCGAATGCTCAATCGCTACGACGAAGCGATCGTCCCACTTCAGCAGGCCGCCGATGCCGCGCCGGACGACATCCACATACGACTTGCCCTGGCTTGGTGCTACAAGCGAACCGAACATCTCGATCTAGCCATTGAATCGCTCGAGCGGGCAGTCTGTTGCGAGCCAAACAGAGCGATGCTGCACTACAACCTGGCCTGCTATTGGAGCCTCGCCGGCAGCAAGCGGCACGCGTTGACGTGCCTTTCGCAGGCGATCCGGATCGACCCGAGTTGTGTCGACATGATCGACGACGAGCCGGACTTTGACCCAATTCGTTTTGATCCGGACTTTCAGGTGTTGTGCACTCGGAGCGAGGCACGGGGATAGGATAGTGTTCACGCACCGCATCGGCTGGGTCGTTGTCGCGCTGTTGGCCGCCGCCATGGCGGTCGTTACCGCCGCCAAGCCGACCGATAAAACCGGCGATGCCACGAATCCCGTTGACCGGCAGATCGAGCGCCTAATCCAGCAGCTCGGCGACCACGATTTCTTCGTCCGCGAGCGGGCGCAAGCCGAGTTGGCAAAGTTCTCGTTCGAGGCATTCGATGCGATCTCGGCCGCCACGAAACACAAGGATTTAGAAATCGCGGCGCGGGCGCGGTACTTGTTGCGGTTAATGCGCGTGGAGTGGACCGGGAAGGACGATCCGCCGGAAGTGAAGAAGCTTCTGGAGAACTACGAAATTCGGAATCATGCCGATAAACTCAACAGAATGCAAGCCTTGGCCGAATTGCCCGGCCGCAAGGGCATCCCCGCTTTGTGCCGGCTGGTCTGCTACGAAAAATCGTCCGTCCTCTCGAAGCGCGCGGCATTGCTGCTGATCGGCCGCCATGCGGCGCCGAGGGAACTCGCCGAGTTGATCCGGAAGAACCTTGGCAGCAACCGCCGCACTGCCGCCGCTTGGCTGAGAACCTATCTCCGGTTGACCGACGACACCCAGACATTGATGGCCGATTGGTCGAAGCTCGTCGAGGCGGAGCACGCACTGTTGAAACGTTCGCCCAGCCAAACCGATGCCGAGATCGTCGCCGATCTGGTCCGATTGCAGATCGAGTGGCTCAAACAGGCTGGCCTCGGCGACCAGGCAGTGGTGGCGATGCAGAAGCTGATCGACCTGGAGACCGGCGATCCGGCGAGGCTGCTGATACTCCTGGACTGGCTCATCGAGGAGGAGGCGTGGCCGATGGTCGACGCTTTGGCGGTCCGGTTCCGCACGCAGTTCGCCCGCGACGCGTTGTTGATGTATACCTTGGCCGACGCTCGGCTTGCCCAGGGCAAGAAGGAGCAGGCGGAAGAGACGGCGGACCTGGCACTGGCGCTGTATCCGGGGCAGAACTCCCGCGATCTCAACATACACCGGAAGACCGCCGGAAAGCTGCACCAGCGTCGGCAGTTTCGCTGGGCTGAGCGAGAATACGGTCACGTGCTCGATCAGACCCGCGTTGATTCTCTTATTCGTTCCGCTTTGGCCGGGCGGATCGAGTGCCTTGTCGAGCTGAAGGCGTGGAAACCGATCGACGAGTTGGCCGGCCGGTTCGACAACACGTTCAACAAGAACGCCTTGCTGCTGTACGCGCTGGCCCGGGCCCAACAGGAAGCTGGAAAGAAGCAGCAGGCCGACGAGACGGCCGAGCGGGCGTTGAAGCTCAACGGCGCCAGAGAATCCCAGAAATTGTTCACCCACGTACAAATCGCCTATCGCCTGCAACGTCGTGGATGGTTCGCCTGGGCGAAGCGGGAGTATCGTCACGTGATCGAAACGGGCGAGCCGCGCGGCGAGCCCGTCCTGACCGCCCGGTCCGCACTCGCCGAGATGCTGCACGATCAGGGTGACGACCTTCGGGCCGCCAAGGTCCTGGAGCAACTCGTCGATGCGCAAGGAGCTGACACGCCGAACAGCCGCCAATTGAGCAACGCGACGACGCAATTCTCCCGTACATTGGGTGAGGTCCGTGCGAGGATGCATTATTTCTTCGCCTGTCATTTTGAGAACGCGAACGACCGAGCGAAACAGCGTGAACACCTTGACAAGGCACTCGCGGCCGATAGCAGCGAGGTTGACGTACTGATCGCATGCTACCACTTCCCCGACAAGACACCCGAGTACCGCAAGAAGATTCTCGCGCTGATTGAGCACTCCGCGGCACGCATCCGCCAACAAATTGTCAGACAGCCAAACAGCCCCACGTTCTATAACGAGTTTGCCTGGTTGATCGGCAATACCGAGGGCAACTTCGACGAAGCGTTGCGATGCTCGAGGCGATCGCTGCAATTGCGTCCCAGAAGCGGTGGCTACCTCGACACGCTCGCCCACGTGTACTTCAGCAAAGGCGATTACGAAAACGCCGTGAAAACGCAGACCAAGGCCGTCGAGTTGGAGCCCCACTCCGGATTGATACGCCGGAAACTCGAACTCTTTAAGAGAAAACTTCAACAGCAGAAACGACGGATCAACACAGATGAATTGCAGCAAGAGCACGGCTGTCCTGAGCCAGCTTCATCGGTGTCTATTCGTGTTCATCTTTGGTTTTGGAAACCGACATGGAAACGAGAAACGTAGGCGGTGTTCAACTCGCGTTTGTCGACCACGGCACCGGGCCACTGCTCGTGCTTGTCCACGGTTTTCCGCTCGACCACTCGATGTGGCGCGCCCAGATTGACGTACTGTCGGAAACGTGCCGCGTGATCGCGCCCGACCTGCGCGGCTTCGGCCGCAGCGGCGTGACTGCGGGCAAAGTGACCATGGAAGAATTCGCCGACGACCTGGCCGCGCTGCTCACGATACTCGGCGTGGATGAACCGATTACGTTGTGTGGGCTGTCGATGGGCGGCTACGTGGCGCTTGCCTTCGAGCGGAAGTATGCTTCGCGATTGCGGGGTCTGGTCCTCTGCGACACCCGCGCCGCTGCCGACACGCCGCAGAAGGCCGCTGCCCGACGCGAAATGGCCCAGCGCGTGCTGCGCGAGGGCCCCGCGCTGCTCGTTGACCAAATGATGCCGAACCTATTTGCCCGGCACGCTGTGAGAAACCAACCGGAGGTGGTCGAATCGTTGCGGCGCGTGATGCTCGGCTCCAATCCGCAAGGAATCGCCGCCGCTGCGTTCGGTATGGCCGAACGTCCTGATATGACCGAGGCGCTACGCGACATCAAGTGCCCAACGTTGGTGATGGTCGGTGAACACGATGCCATCTCACCGGCCGAGGAGACGGAGAGTATTTGCCGCGCGATTCCCTGCGGGCGATTCGTCGAGATCGCCGGCTCGGGACACATGTCGCCGATGGAAGCACCCGTGGAAGTGAACGCGGCGATGATGGAGTTTCTTGCGACGCTGTAGGAACGCAAAAGGGAACGGGCACCTTTTACGCCCTTTGCGTTGCTCGTTCGTGTTGCGGTTCAGTGTGGTGAAAGAGGAGCCAGTGTCCTTTTGCTCAAGGCAATTGGAACATCGACTGGCTTTTGACGATGGCATGGTCGCGGGGGAAGGTGTGGAACGCCTGGACGAGCAGGTTGCGCCGGCGCGTTTCGACATTGATGTAGCTCAGCGCGCCTAAAGCCAGTCGCCCGCCGGCATCGAACCGGTGCACCATGCCTTGTTGCCGGCCGGCGTCGGCGAGTTCTTGTTGGAAATTCCAGAAGATTTCCGGCTCGACCGTTTCGAGTTGGAAAGCAACTTGGTAGCAAACGCCGCCACGACACTCGACGCACTCGCTTTGCTGGCCTTCGAACCGTCGCAACATCAAGCGGCGCTTCTCCGGCAACGGATGATTGGCGGCGGCGGCCACTTCGGTAAGCGTCAGTCCGGCGTATCGCCACGTCACCACGTGGCCCGCGCTGGTGATATCGATCTTGGCTTCGTAATCTCCACGCTTTACGCGGCGCGACTGGTGAGTCACAAACAGTTCCGGATGAAGCGACCGCCCGTAGAGTTGAAACACCAGTTCCGCGACTTTCGGTCGAACAGTAAGCACGACGGAATTTCCTTGTTATGTATAAACAACCCCGATCGGGGCGATGAGTCCAAACGCCAATTGCGAATTATAGCATCATCGGCGAAAGTAAAAAAGGGGACATACTGCGCTTTGAGGCGTGTCCGTCACATAGGAGTTCTCTTGTGGGACAAAGTAGTATGTCCCCTTTTTGGCTGCACTCACAGCACCCCCACCAGAATGTCGTACCCGGCGTGCATACCGGCCGCGATGCCGAATCCACGGCAAATAAACAAAATAGAGAAGAATACCCCCGCCAAGAATCGGAACACGAAGCCAAACCATTCGAGCGAATCACCGTGGCTGCCCACATAATGAGCCGCGGAAAACACAAGACTCGTCAGCAGCACGGCGATGATCGTACTCTTGCGTGGCGTCATGCCCGCGCGCCGCAGCCCCCATGCCACCACCGACAGTAGAATCAGCCGAAATAGCAGCTCCTCGTAGATGCCCGCCCCGAGATACCCGATCGCGGTGCCGATGGTTTCGCCGACACTCATCACACCGGGCTCGACGGCGCCCGCCAGGACCACGCTCTGCAGTTGATACAGCATCCGCAGGCATAATGCCAACAGGATGCACTCGCCGGCCATCCCCCAGAGCAGGCCCCGGGAGATTCGCCACGGGCGGCGTGTCAGGTAGTGCCACCCCAGCAGGATGCAAACGATAAGGATGGGCAACAGAAAGTGTTGAGAAAACCCCATCAGGTCGAGGAGTTTTCGCATCCAGGCGTCGGCCCCATTCTGCACCCCGAACACTTGCACCCCCATCTCGTAGGTGATCAACAGCGGCGTAATGAACACCAGACCGGCCAGCGGCAGGCGTGACTCGGCCCAGTAGCCTTCGGCCAGCCGGGCGAACGGGTTGGGGCGTGGAGTTTCGGTCGTCACGGGGATTGGGGATTTGAGATTGGGGACGTGCAGCAGCACGTGTTTGGCGGTCGCCGGAACGGTGGCCTTCCTCAACGCCGACCGCTCGCTGCCGACCGCCTTGTCCCCTTTTCTTCGACTCGCGGTAACGCCCCGCTTGAACTTCACCGAAAACCACTCATTTAACGCAGATTACCCAAACAAACCGACCGGCTATTGACTCTCGAACCCTCCTGGCTAGAACAAGGACATGACCACCACGCTTTGCGAAGTCTACCGGCACCTGTTCGACGCCTTCGGCCCCCAACTCTGGTGGCCGGGCGAGTCGCCGTTCGAGATCATGGTCGGTGCCGTGCTTACGCAAAACACCAACTGGCGTAATGTCGAAAGGGCCATCGAGAACCTCCGTCAAGCCGACCTGCTCGACGTGCTCGCGCTGTACGATGTCCCACTGGAAGAGCTCGAAGAGCTGATCCGCCCGGCGGGGTATTTCCGCATCAAGGCCCGACGACTGAACAACCTGCTGGAACTCCTCGTCGACGGCTACGCTGGCTCGCTGGAAGCAATGTTCCGCACCGACTTGCCGACCTTGCGCGAGCAGTTGCTCGGCGTCCGCGGCATCGGGCCGGAGACGGCCGATTCGATCCTGCTGTACGCCGGCGGATTGCCGAGCTTCGTGGTCGACGCCTATACGCATCGGGTGTTTGCTCGGCACGGCTGGATCGGCTTTGACGCCGACTATCATGAAATCCAGGATCACTTCCAAAGCAATCTTCCGGACGATGCGGCCCTGTACAACGAGTATCACGCCCTGCTCGTACACCTGGGCAAGCACTACTGCCGCAAATCGAAACCTAAGTGCGGCGACTGCCCGCTGGTCGAGTTCTTGTCCGATGGCGGACCGTTGGAGCCGGAATACTGATCCAGTTTTCCCTGTTGGCCCATTTCCTCTTCGCGCCGCGCGGCCCTGGTGAAATTTCGCGTGATTTTCGGGAAATGGCGGTCGAAACGATGAATCCCGTCTGGACTCGGCTTGGCGGATGCCAGTACACTCCCCCCCTCTATAGTTCAGATGCGGGCGGCGGCCACTTCGGTGCTTCGGCTGTCTGGCAAGGTTCAAAGGAGGAACAAGTCATGCGTTTCTTAGCGTTTCGTTGGTGGGGCAGGGGATTTCTCGGTGTGGCGATGCTCGCAGCACTGTCGGCTGCGGCGGCGGGAGAAGATGCGGTGCCGCCGGGTCAGCCCGACGATGATTCGGCGGAAATGAAGGCCTTCGAAAACCAGCTCTGGGACGTAACTCCCACGGCCGACGATGTGTCCGACGATGCGTCGGCCACGCAGCCGCAACCTACGCCGGCGGTTCGGCCGGATAGCCAACCGCAACCTACCCCGGTTGCTCGACCGGATAGCGATCCGCGGCCCACGCCGGCGGTTCGCCCCCAGCCGGAGTCGCCGACCGAGAAAAACCCGAAACGCGAGGCCGTCGAGACGGCGTCCGATGTCAAACAGGCGGCCGGCGCTGCGGCGCAGTCGCAGGCATCGACTGATGCGCTGAAGCCGATTCCCGATGCACTCGACATTCAGCCTGTGAAGATCGCCCCGGCCGGCTTCAACGGCGTGACTCCCGGCAAAACGACGGCCGCGGAAGTGACGAAAGCCTGGGGTGCGCCCAAAGAAATACGGAAGCAAGGCGCCAATATCGCGCACCTGTACACGGTGGGCCCGTTCAAACATGTGGAGGTGACGTTCCACAAGGATACGGCCATCTCAGTCGTTGTCCGCCTGGAACACAGTTTCCCCGCCAAGACGGTCGCCGAGCAACTCGATCTGGTCAGCATCCAACCTGTGATGGTTGCCGACGAACGGGGGGCCATCCTTGGCCAGGCGTATCCGGAACGGGGCGTGATGTTCGCCTTCGAGCCGAGCAAGGAACCCGGTAAGGCCTCGATGAAGGTCGCACAGATTGTTCTCGAATCGATCACCACAGAGCCGTTCGTGCTGCGGGCCGAAACCTACTTGGAAAGCCGGCCAAAGGCGAGCCTGCTCGACATTAAGAATGCGATGAAGCTTCAACCGAGCAACGCCCGGGCGCATTGGCTCTACAGCCGCATGATGGTCGCCCGGGACGATTATGAAACGGCGCTGAAGGCCAGCCGGCAGGCGGTTCGCCTCGCACCGGAAAATCCACACTATCGGGTGACACGGGCGCAGATTCTCGGACAAGTGGGCCAACTGGCTGAGGCCGTGCGCGAAGCCAAGAAGACGATCCAAATCAGCGGCCGGCAGCCGCACGTGAAGGCGCGGGCTTTGTGCCTGCTGGGCGACTTGATCGCCTCCGGGCCGAAACCCGACTACGGCAAGGCCATCCGGTATCACACGCAGGCGGTGAAAACGGCCCATGCGCTGAGTGCCGATCCCCATCCGGCCGTCCGGATCACTGCCAAGGAGGTGCTCGTCGACGCCCACCTCGGCGCCGCGCACGACATTGCCTGGGGCACCTGGCAGGAGAAGAACCGCGCCGTCGCCCGCTGGCTTCAGCAGGCCGGCGAGTTCGCCAAGGACCTCGTCGAAAACGAAGATGCCGACGCCGAGCTTCGCTTCCGCGTCGCCATTCGAGCGCTGGCCGCCTGTGTTGGCGTTCGCGGCGGGCTCGATCCGACGGACTGGACCGAAGACGTCGTGCAAAGCGGCCAACAACTCATCAATGCAGCCAACGACCCTGGGTGCAAGGCACAGCTTCAATGGGACCTCGGAATGGCGCTCTACGACGCCCTACAAGTCTATCAAATGCGCAGCGATCACGCCACTGCGCTGAAGTATGGCGAACAGGCCATCGAGTATCTGGAAGCGGGTAACGAGCAGGCACAGGCCGCGGGCGCCAACTACCTGCTCGGCCGGCTCTACTTCCGGATGGGAGCCATCCACGCGCTGCGCGACGAGAACCACGGTGCCGCCGTCGGATGGTTCGATAAGGCCGTACCGCTGCTCAAGCAGCCCGTACCTGAGAACACGCTCGCTGACCTCGGCCAACATGGTGAAACGTTCGTTAGCATGGGCGTTTCGTACTGGGAGACGGGCCAGCGCGAAAAGGCCGTCGAGCTGACCGAACTCGGCGCCAAGCTGATGGAGCGAGCCGTCAAGCGCGGCTCGCTCGACGAAACGTCTCTGGCTGTACCCTACTCGAACCTCGCTTCGATGCACCGCCAGCTCGGCGCCGAGCGTGCCGCCACCGAGTTCGAGCAAATGGCCACAAAGCTTAAGCACACCAAGCTGAAATAGCTACCCCCCGTCAGATGCTACTGCGATTGCTGCTGCTGTTCACACTGGTGCCGCTGGTAGAGTTGGCGCTGTTGATCGTTGTGGCGCAGCATACCAGTCTCATGTTCACCATTGCCTTGGTGCTGGTGACCGGCGTGGTCGGGGCTGCGCTGGCCCGCTACGAAGGGCTGCGGTGCTGGCGGCGAGTGCACGAGGAAATCGCCGCCGGCCGACTGCCGGGCGATCCGTTGATCGATGCCCTGATGATCCTTGTCGCCGGCGCGCTGCTGGTCACGCCCGGCGTCCTGACCGATCTGGTCGGCTTCGCGCTGTTGGCGCCATACTTTCGCCGACTTGTGAAGAACTGGCTGAAGCGTCGCTTCGAAGCCCACATCCGCATCGTCTTCCCGCTGCAGGACTGGCCGCCAAGCGAACCGCCGGCACACGACGAGATCATCGACACCCGTGTGATCGATGAGCAATTAGAGGACGACGACCACGTTTAGCTCCGGTGTCCACGCCGAGAAAACGCGCCACCGTGCCGATGGCGGCTAGACCGACACGGAATGCTCCCTGTGCTTCGGCTTGCCGCGCGGTATAATTGGTGAGAAAGGACTCGGCACGATGACGCTGACTACCGAGCAGACCAAGGCGCCCGCCTTCGAACTCCAACCGTACAAATCACTCGAGGATGAGGTGCTCCTCGAGCGGATCGAGAAGGTCCGCGCCGAGATGGACCCCCGGCTGTTGATCCTTGGCCACCACTACATGCAGGACCAGGTGATCGCACAGGCCGACCTGCGCGGCGACAGCTATCGCCTCAGCGCACTGGCGGCCGAGGACGAGGACTGCGAGGCGATTGTCTTCTGCGGCGTGCACTTCATGGCCGAGACGGCCGACATCCTGGCCAACCGGCCCGAGCGGCTCGCCGGGCGCGGCGGCCGCCGGGTGTGCGTCTCGCTGCCGGACGCCGACGCCGGTTGCTCGCTGGCCGACATGCTCGACATCGAGCAGGTCGAGGACTGCTGGCGGCAGCTTGCCGAGGTGATCGATATCGACGACGTCACGCCGATCACGTACATCAACTCGAAGGCCGCGCTGAAGGCGTTTTGCGGCCGGCACGGCGGTATCGTCTGCACGTCGGCCAACGCGGCCGCGGCGCTCGACTGGGCACTGAAGCGGCGCGACCACGCGCTCTTTTTTCCCGATCAGCACCTCGGGCGCAACACTGCGAGAACGATGGGATTTACACCCGAGCGGATGCCCGTGTGGAACCCCCGCGAGTTCGAACTCGGCGGCAACACACGTGAGGCAATCGTACAAAGCCGCGTGATTTTGTGGCGGGGTCATTGCGGCATCCACCAGATGTTCCGCGTGGAAGACGTCGATCGCTTCCGCGCAAGGTACCCTGATATCAAGGTGATCGTCCATCCTGAGTGCAAGATGGAAGTGGTCGACAAGGCCGACGTGAGCGGCTCGACGGGCCAGATCATCCGTGCGATCGAGGAGTCGCCGCCGGGTACTCGCTGGGCCGTCGGCACCGAGTTGAACATGGTCAACCGGCTGCGGCATGAGCATCCCGAGCAGGAAATCTACTTTCTCTCATCGATGGTCGCCGTCTGCCCGACGATGTTCCGCATCGACCTTGCCCACCTGTGCTGGTCGCTGGAGAACCTGGCGGCCGGCACGCCGGTGAACGTCGTCCGCGTCGACGACGAAACGGCCCGCTGGGCCCTTAAGGCCCTCAAGCGGATGCTCGAGGTGAAATGACCAGGAGGAATCAATTGAAGTTGCACGCGTCTGGTAATGCATTGAAGCACAGTGCATCGACTCACGTTCACTTGGTCACGCCTCACCCTGCCCGAGCAACACCACCATTTGTTTGTGAAGCGTGGGTAGGTCGCGCTGCACAATATCCCAAACAACCCGCTCGTCGACAGCGTCGTAGCCGTGGATCAGGATGTTTCGGAATGCGACGATCCGCCGATACTCGCTGATGTGGGAAGCTAGCGCGGGATCGGCTTTAGCAAGCCGATTCAACGCTTCACCTATGATTTCAAATTGCCGTTCGACACCGGATTGCAGCAGTGTGTCAGAGGAGTACTGCTCAAAGCCTTTGCCGGCAGTGAACCGAAGAATGCACTCCGCCGCCTGTCGGATGTCTTCGACGTGCTTTTTCGATTCAAGCGGCATATAACACCGTTCGGGTCCTGTTGACCGATTCGAGGAAATACGGGTTCTTGATCGCCTCCGGCATGACGAGATCAATCGGCCTGGCAAACAGAGCGTGAAGCGATTCCAGCAAACCGAAATAGGCATCGGCGTATTCGCCCGGCTTCAATGGCAGGAACTCGACCAGGAAGTCGAGATCGCTGGTCTCCGAGTCAAAATCGTCTCCGGCGGCGGAGCCGAACACCTCCAGCCGTGCGATGTGGTTCCGCATGCACAATTCGTTCAGGGTCTGGCGGTTCTCTTCAATCAAGCGAATCATGATTCCGTACCGTGGAGGAAGTAACAACATATTGTATACGGTTGCGGAGGTTTGTTCAATCGCAGTGGCGAACTCATCCACTCATGTTTCCATTGTAGCATCGGTCGCCGGCTTACAGCCTGCTGCTGGCCATGTCTTGTGTAGCGAAATAACTCCCCGGCATGATTCCCGGCGGGCGGCAAAGTTGCTATGATTCTTGGGTGTCCGTCTGATGTAGGAGTTCGATTCCATTGAGGCGTTGCGCCATGCCACATGTCGTCACCTTGCCACCGGAAGGGGGGCCGGATGCCGATGGGGCCATGCCGGCCGGGTCGTGGCACGAGTCGCAGGAAGACCCCCAGCGGCTCATCTGCGATGTTTGCCCCCGCGGCTGCTCGCTGCGGTCGGGTGATCGGGGATTCTGTTTTGTCCGCGAGAACCGCGACGGGCGGATCGTCTCGACCACCTACGGCCGCAGCACCGGCTTCTGCATCGACCCAATCGAGAAGAAGCCGCTCAGCCACTTCTACCCCGGCACGGCAGTGCTCTCGTTCGGCACGGCCGGGTGCAACCTTGGGTGCAAGTTCTGCCAGAACTGGACGATGTCGCGCTCCCGCGACGTCGACGCCGCCTGCGAAACGGCCGATCCGGAAACCATTGCCCGGGCCGCCGTCGAATTGGGCTGCCGCAGCGTCGCCTTCACCTACAACGACCCGATCGTTTTCGCCGAGTACGCCATCGACACCGCCCGAGCGTGCCGCGAGGCGGGCGTGAAGACCGTGGCCGTCACGTCCGGATACATCAACCCCGCCTGCCGCGAAACTTTCTTTCAGGACATGGACGCCGCCAACATCGACCTCAAAGGTTTTACGGAGGACTTCTACCGGGAGTATTGTGGCGCCCGCTTGGAACCGGTGCTCGATACCCTGCGGTGGCTCGCTCGCGAGACGAACGTCTGGATCGAGATCACCAACCTGGTCATCCCGCAGGCGAACGACTCCAGTGATGATCTGAAGCGGATGTGTGAGTGGATCGTCGACGAACTGGGACCCGACGTACCGGTGCACTTTTCGGCGTTTCATCCCGACTTCAAGGTGACCGATCGCGGGGCGACGCCGATCTCGACGCTGTTGACGGCCCACGACATTGCCCGGCGTGCCGGCTTACACTACGTTTACACGGGCAACGTCAGCGACCGCGAGCACCAGTGCACCTATTGTCCCAAATGTGGGCGGATGGCGATCGAGCGCGACGGCTATGCCGTGGGCGCCGTTCATTTGCGAGAAGGCCGCTGCGAGTATTGCGACGAACCGATCGCCGGCCGCTTCGACGCCGAGCCGGGCGACTGGGGCGGCCGACGCATGCCCGTGCGCATCGCCTCGTACGCCAAACCCAAGAATCCCGCCAATCCATCTAACGGATCGGGCCTCTCTGCCAAGGAGGAAACAAACGTGAAACGCCAAGAGCCGAATCAACCAGAGTCGCCCTCGCGAAGCGACAGGCCGGCACTGAGCGAACAGCAGGAGGCGATGATCTTCCACGCGGCGGGCCGTCGGGTCGCCGCGGCGGTGACCTCGCGGTCGGCCGAGCCAATGGACGACGTACTGGCCGAGGTGGCCGACACACCGCTCTACGGCGCCTTCGTCAGCCTCAAGCGCGGCGGCCAACTGCGAAGCTGCTGCGGCTACCTGGGCCAGTCGATCCCACTGGGCGAGGCGCTCGATCGTGCGTCGGTCCGCGCGGCAATGGAAGACCCTCGCTTCCCGCCCATTTCGCCAAGCGAATTGGATCATCTCGACATGGAGGTCTGGCTGTTGTGGGGGCTCGAGCCGATCACCGCCCGGGGCAAGGACCGCATCAAGGCGATTACCATCGGTAAGCACGGGCTGCAAATCACCCGAGGGCTCTCCCGGGGGTTGTTGCTGCCCGGTGTGGCCGTGGAACACAACCTCGACGCAAAGGCCTTCCTGCAACAGGTCTGCCTAAAGGCCGGTTTGCCCACCGACGCCTGGCTCGACGACGACACCAACGTGATGACCTTTGAGGGCTATGCCATCCGGGGTCGGTTGCGCGGGGGCGAGACCAACGAAGAGGCCCCGCCCAACGGCCCGACCCGCGCTGAAGTCGCCGCATTGGCCGACTACTGCCGCGCGAACCTCGTCGCGTTGTTCCAGCGCGCCACGCCGAACTTCTACCAGCCCGACGCGTTCGACGGCAGCGTCAACGCCCTGGCCTTGACCGTCGGTGAACCGCCCGACGTCGCGGTCCAATGCAGCCGACTTTCGTTGCGGCCGCCACTGCCCCTGCAATCGACACTCTTCACGTTGGTGCAAGGAGCCTCCGGGGAACTTGGCTCCGCGCGAGTCGATCCGAGCGCGTTGCAGACGATGCACGTCGGGCTCAGTGTGCTCATGGATCCGGCGATGCACGGCACCGCCGCCGCGCCGGTACTCGAAGGTGTTGATCCGCGGCATCGGGCGATCCTGGTTACCGGCCCCTCACGCGCCGCCTGGGTATACAATCCCCAGCGAACCGCCGAGCAGTTGCTCAGCGAGGCACTCGAAGCGGGCAAGTTCACTGACCTGTCCGCCACGCGCGTGTTCAGCCTGGCCGTCGTTTCGACCGAGCCGAGTATGACGGTCGCTCAGATGCCTCGAGCTGAGTCGGGATCGGACGTACGGCCGGCGAGCGTGGCCGGCATGTTCTATCCCGGCACTCCCGAGGAGATCGATCGC
>JAUWWA010000014.1 GCA_030617125.1 Pirellulales bacterium
CTTAGGATTGCTTCGGCGGGTGAGGGACCCGCGTCGGAGTCGTCCGCTAGTGTCAACGTGACGGTCTGACGACTCATCGTCAGCTTGATGGTCTGCTTCTTCGGATCGCCGACGATACGCAAGGCAGTGGTGTTCGCGGGCGACGTTCCCTCATAGACGATCTGGCCGGTCCGCTTGTCGATGCACAAAATAGACACGCGATGCCGGCTCGAACCCTTCTGACGCCGCTCGTATTTCTGGCAGGCGAATGTCAGCAGCGGCAGCCGGCTCGGTTGATTCAGCAGCAGGCACTGGTCTTGGATGTCCACCGGACTGGGCCACGTGGGTCGACCATGGTCGTCGAGCATGTACGCGCGGCCGGATTGGATCGGTCTGGAGAGCGTGGTGCGGATCGGGTTGATTTGGGGGTGGTTTGGCTCATTGGGTTTCGGCGGAACAAGCGTCACCACTGCGTAGCCGTCGCTCGAGGGAAAGATGAAGAACTCTAACAGGTCCTTTTCCGGTTTGAGCCGGGTTTCGAAGACGGTCCGGCCATCGTGGAGCGACAACAGCACCAGCCGCCCGTCCTTCTGGAGCACCCCGATCGCCTCGTTTCCGATCAGGCAAGGCTTCGCGCCCGCGGCAAAGGTGTGCGGCGGCCATACATCGCGCTGTTGCCAGACGTCGAAGAGCTTCAAGATAGATTTGCCGCCCTTGTTGCTCCAAAGTAGCAGCCGCGAGCCGAGCGTGGCAAGGCCCGACTGCCCGCTCCGAGACGGGGTGACGTGCTGTATCCAGCCGTTGTTGATGGCCCCATGCCGCCGCCAGCGGGGAACCTTGCGCCGGCCCAGCAGTTCGCCGTCGAGCGCCCGATACACCAAGGCCTCGTCCGCATTCGGAGCGACGACACAGACGAACCGGTCGTCGCCAAACAGCCTGCTTCCCGGGGCGACATTGCGTCGAATCCAAAGCGTTTCACCGCTGAGCGAATCAACAGCGACGACGTTCCGATACCGCTGAAAACAAACATAGCGGCTCGTGACCGGCCCCAGTGCGTTGCCGAGGTTCTGATACCCCGATAGATGAAATTGCTGCATGGCCCATGGATTGTTCGCCAACTGGATGGGGAACCAGCCAGCACCCGCCGCGTCGGCAATCAGATTGGTCAAGTCCTGGCTCCACAGCCACTTCGGCGCCTCCGAATCGGAGGAGCCGAGGGCATCGAGTGCAATGATGCTGTACCCCGTCGACACCAGCAGCAGGTGTCCCCGGGTACGGCCATGGGTCAAGTTATCGTGATACGCCAGGTTCTGTGGCGAGCCCGACTTGACCACCGAAGCCTGCCTCTGCCGCCTTCCCAGCGTGTCGTATCCGATCACGCTGCGGTGATGTTGGTCGTACTCGAGCGACGTTTCGCGGAAAAAGACGCCGCGGTTGCCTCGGACCGGCAAGAACAGACCGTACACGTCCGCGCGCGAGATTCTCGACGAACGCACCTTGTGCTTGACCGTTGCCACCTGCCACGGGTCGCCACGCCGCAAGAATGCCCAGGCGGGATCGTCATTCGGCAGGGCAGCGAGCAATTCCTTGCCGGTCTTGTCGCCCGAGCAGACGACGTCGGAGAACTCGTCCCGCAGTCGGCGATAGCACGCGGCCGCGTCGGCGGGCCGCTCGGTGTGGACGAGCAATTCGGCCAGCTTGGCCGTGGCCTTGGCGGCAATCGACGCATTGGCGGACTCCCAGTCGGGCCATAGGAGCATTTCGGCCTCAAGCAATCGATCGTGTTCGATCAACCGCTGCGTCAATTCGCGACGGGCCTCGGCGGCGCTGGCATGGTTGCCGAAATAGTTGAGGAACCGCCGCAAGGCGTCGATGCTTCCCGACGCAACAGCCGCCTTTAGCCGGGTTTCGATGGGGGCGTCCAACAACGCCTGCCTGTCACCGGCCTCCTCGCGCAACGACGCCAACCGGGCCTGAACCCAACGGTCGCGACGTACCGAAAGCGTCTTGCCGACCACGTCCAACGGCGGGCTTTCAGGCTCTAAGTCGGCCAGCTTCAAGTAGCACTTCAGCGCCGCGCGCCACTCGCCCGATTGTCGAAACCCGCCGGCCATAAGCCGCAGATACTCGGCCCGGCCGTTCGAGTCGTCCAGCAGCGATTCGATCTCCGCCGCTCGGTCGCGATACACGGCGAATTGCCGCTTAAGACCGTCCATCAGCGCGTCGCGCAGCAAAGCTCGCCTTCGGGGCAAGCCGTCCGAGTCCTCCGAGTCGTACGCCTGTCGCAAACACGCGATCGCTTCCGAAAGTTTTCCTTCGTCCAGGAGGATTTCTCCGCGCAAACACAGCGCCTCTGGGTCGTCGGCACGGGCGGCCAAGCGACGATCGGCCTCCCGGCGGGCGGCTTCCAACTGGTAGAACATCTCCACGCCGTCGAGTCCCTGTGATATCACACGGCCCTTGTAGCAAACTAAGTTCCCCGGCACGATGCCCTTGCGCGACCGCACAACGTGTGTGATCTGTCCGGTCGTCAGGTCGATCGTGGTCACCTCGGCAGTGCTCAGCGGAAGGAAGTACTCGTTGCCGCTTAGAAACCCCCGTCCGCTGGGTACGGCGCCGTCGGGCAACTTCACGGTGCGGCCATCCCACGCCGGCTTCGGTTTGCTGTTGTCGCTCGCCTCGGCGAGTTGCCACGCGCGAACCCCACGCTGGCCGACCACCACCACCTTGCCGCCGTGAACGCACGCCAGGTATAGCCCGTCGTCGCGCGGCTGCTTCCAAAGCAACGTGCCGTCGATCAGGTCTAAACAGTGCAACCGGTCCGATTCGACCGGGGTGACCAACACCCGGCCGCCGGCCACGGTAACACTGGCATCGAGCCAGCGTCGCTGCTGGGCGGCGTTAGGGTAGGCTCCCGGGATCACGAAGCCCATCATTGGGCGCGTGCGGTCTCGGCGCTGCTCATAGCGATAGCCCCACAACAGTGAGCGGCTGGCCAAGTCGACCGCCACCACGGCGCCGGTCGAGGTCGGGCACACCAAGATCCCGTCGCCGTACGAAGGCGAAGCACCGGCCAGGCGGCGTACCGGACCCGCCGTGATGTCCTGCTCGGCCATGGCCACTTGTTGAAACCAGATGACTTCGCCCGAATCGCCGCGCAGCGCAAACAGGCGAATCTCTCCCTTGGTTTCGCCCAACACGTAGAGCCGGTCCATCAGCGGCAGCGGCGGCCCGAGGAAGAACGTCCCGGCCTGAGGCAAGGTGGATGTGTCGGCCGGGCCGCCGATTTTCCACGCGAGTTCGCCGGTGTGAATATCGTGTGCCGCCAGGTGATTGTAGGACTTGCGTGTCTGGTAGACGGTCCGCCCATTGACAATCACCGGGTGCCTGGACGGCCAGCCAATCTCCAGGCTCAGGGATTCGATCGAGCAGACACGGCGGCCGTCGCTGCTGAGCGTGCCGTAGGTAGCGTCGTCCCACATGCGATAGCCCAGCGAGGCGGCCAACTGCGGCGCGTAGCGTGACGACGATTCGCCCCTTCCGCCGACGAATGCTCCTGCCGGATCGGCGACGTCTACGTTCCATAGCCGCCGGCCGGTGACGAGATCGACCGCCAGCAGATTGCGCCAGGTACGCATCACAACGACATCGTCGACGGCCAAGGGGTGCAGACTCGACGGTGTCGGTGTCCCGCCACCTTGCTGTGCTCGACGGAGCCGCTCTTGTTCGAGCAGGCCTGCCACCATGCTTGGTCGTTCAAGGTCCCAGGAGTCGTCGGTGGTTGGAATCCGCCAGCGGCGATTCAACAGCGGCACGCCGCCGGCAGCGACCGCATTGCGCGCCGCGTTGCCGCGAAACATCGTCCAGTGGTCCGCCTGTCTCGGCGAGGGCATGTGATGCAAACCGGTCAACCCAACCAGCCAATCCAACGCCTCCGAGTTCTTCGCAAACAGTCTCACCTGCCTGCCGGCAATCTCGACGCTCGAGCCCCGGTGCCGGGCTCTCAACGCCAAAAGCACTTGTTCCGCCTTCTCGGGCATGCCGGCCTGTAGCCAAGCGGCGGCCGTCGCCAGCGACAAGGCGGGCTCGAACTCGGCGCCGTATCGCGTCACGCCACGCAGTCGCTCGAACGTCAACGCGGCGGCCAACGGCTCTGCGTCGTCGAGATGGGAGTAGCCCAGCAGCAGCGTTGCTTCGTAGCCACTTCTCGTGTGGAAGAATCGCCGCGCCACCTCGGCCAGACGCTCCGTGTCCCCGGCGGCAATTGCTTCCTTCAGTAATCGCCGCGCCTCGATGCCGCAATCTTCTTCGTACCGCTTGCGCCCCGCAAGCGGCATTCGTGCAATCAGCCGTTGAACCTCGCCCTTGAGGCTGCGGTGGACCTGCGGTGTGTTGAGTCTGTCGGGCTGGAAGAAATAATCCTCCGGAGCATCCAGGATCTTGCGGAAATAGCGAATGGCCTCGCTGTATCGGGCCTGATCGACCAGGGCGCGAGCCTTCGCCAAATCCCGCAACGTGCGGCGTTCGGCCGGTTTGAAGACGTACTCGGCCAGATCGACCTTGTTCTTGGAATTCGAGCCGGCAACCGCCCGCCCGCCGAGACGGATAACCTGTGTCCACGCCGTCGCCGACCCTATCGCCGCCACCGCTGCTGCCACGAGCAAGAGCTTGTGCAAAAAATTCCGTCTCCACGGAGTGCCCATGGCAACTGCCTCTTGTGCCGTACCCTTGCCCTATATCTTGTTAGTATACCAGCGACGCGAAAAAGTTCATTGACCGGGGACGATTACAGCGTGCTCGCGGCAGCCGCGGCGCCGAACATGCGTCTTGCGGTGCCACGCCAGGCCCCAACGCCGATCTCAAGATACGTAACCTTTTGCTACTTAATATCTTAGGTGAGTTTTGGCCACTCGGCAAGGAGCACCGATTAGCGTGCCGGAAAGCAGCCCACCTGGGGGAGGGCGTTATAGAATCGACGTGTGGTATAATACCCCGATAAAGGGTGGCTGACGGTTGCAGTGCACGTCTTGTCGGCAACGTGGAACCAATTATCGATCCGTCCGCGTTGTCGCATGTTTTGCCCGGAAAACCGCACCCATGGCGGAAAAAGCGGGCGGAAAGGCCAAGAATTCGAGGGAGAAATCGCCTGCCGAGCCGTTTTTTCCGCTTTTTCACGGGTTTGAAGCCAATCTCGTATTGCAATTTTTTCCGAAGAGGCTCTAATCATCGGGTCCACTAAGAATCGGACGGATGTGTTTGTTTCTCCTACAAGCCTCGCATGGAGGGTATCCCTATGGCAAAAGCAGCCAAGAAACCGCCGACCAAGACCGAGATCCTCAACAACATCGCCAACACGACGGACCTGACCAAGAAGGATGTGGCCGCCGTGTTCGACGCCTTGACAGCCGAGATCAAGAGGAATCTCGGCCCCCGCGGCGCCGGCGCCTTTACCGTCCCCGGTCTGCTGAAGATCGAGAAGAAGAGGATTCCGGCCCGGCCAGCCAAGAAAGGCGTTCCCAACCCGTTCAGACCCGGTGAACTGATGGACGTCGCTGCTCGACCGGCCTCAAACAAGGTTAAGGTCCGGCCACTGAAAAACCTCAAAGACATGGTCTGAGCTGCTAGAACGGACCACTACAAGCTGCTCGCGTGTGTAGGATCTCCTGGTGCGCGCACCCTGTTGGGTGCGCCGGAAAGAGTAGTTGTGCGCAAGCGGCTTTTTTGCTGCGCTTGCGGGTGCGTCGCTGGCCTGCTACCCGTTTCCTGGTCCGTGGGGAATGCGAGGACTTTTGGCGCCTTGCATTTTGGAAAGGAGGTTTCGGGACCATGAAACGGAAGCGTTACACGGACGAGCAGATAGCGTTTGCGGTGAGGCAGGCGGAACCGGGGACACCACTCGGCGGTACCCGTCGCCACCCGGCCAGCAACAATCCGGTACACGTGTTTCCGTGTGTTCCAAAGTGTCCCAGAAACCCGTCAACTCAGGCGCGAGAGCCAGGCCAAGTTCCTATCAGTCGGTCCGCGTGAACTGGGATTGACGTTAGGGATGGACAAACCTATACTTCCTATAAGTGCACAATCAACGGTTTGCTCATGTTTCGCGTAGCGCATGCGCTCTTGACGATTGCCGGGATGCTGGCCTGCCCGTTTGTTTGTATGGCCAAAGTCGGTCCCCACGCTGCGCTTGCGGAACAACGCGCCGAGTGCCCGTGCTGCCAGCATCGTTGGCAGGCCCCCACCGGAGAGGGCCACTCCGGCGATAGTCCGGTCGAGCCCGAGCGTCGCAGTCCTGCACCTGCCGAGGATTGCGACTGCACCTGTCTGTGCAAAGGGGTCGTTCACCTAGAAGACACTCGCAAGCTCGGTCTCGGGGGACAAGCGGCTTTTGTTGTCTGGCTCGGCTTCACTTCTATCACAAAGGCGGATGCTGGCTCCCAATCGCTCCTTTCCTTTGCTGAAGCTCCGCCACCTTCCAAACTTGGCTCCGGCCGATTGATTCGTTTGGCTCTTGCCTCTCTCTTGCTTTGATCCCCGCCAGCGATGCCCGGAAGGGTCACTCCAGCAGGTCGCGGACTGCGCGCCAGTCAGCGGCATCAGTTTCGCGTGCTCTGCGTGCATTGAACCCCGGACATAAGAGGCGGGTGCGCCGTGCTCCCATCTCCGGGCCGAGCAAACGCCGCCCCAGGGCGGTTCGGTTTGCTCGGATCAACACGTAGGACCATGAGGACTTCGAGGTAATCCCGTGTTTCGATTCCGTTTACTGCCTTGGGAATATGGCGTGCGCAACCTTCTCCGCAGGCCGATGCGGAGTTTTCTCACGATGGGCGCTCTGACCGTCGTGGTGCTGCTGGTGTTTGTGATCGTCGGATTCATCCGGGGGTTGGAATCCTCGCTCACCGTAAGCGGCGACCCAGACGTAGTGCTCGTGCACTCGTTGGCGGCCGGAGGCAACCTTGAGAACTCGGCAATCCCCGCCCGAACGCCGGGGATCTTGTCGGCAAGTCTGGAGGGCATTCAACGCCGATTCGACGTATTGCACATCTCGCCCGAGTTGTACCAGGCTACCCACGTCCGCCAGGAACAAGACGGACACGCCTCGTTGGGGCTGGTCCGCGGCGTGTCCCGGGCCGCACCGTTGGTCCGCCGGCACGTCCGAATCGTCGAAGGCCGCTGGCCTGGTCCCGGCGAGGTGCTGGCCGGCCGGCTGGCGGCTGCAAAGCTCGGCTGGAAAGCCGACCGTCTCGCGGTCGGCAAAACGGTGATCTTTGAGGGGCGCGAGTGGCGCGTGAGCGGCCGATTCGTGGCAGGCAGTTCCGCGTTGGAATCAGAGCTGTGGTGCCCGTTGACCGACCTGCAGCAGGTCCTGAAACGCCAAGACCTGAGCTTGGTGGCCATGCTTCTGCGTTCCGGTGCTTCACCCTCCGAGGTTGAGTTGTTCTGCAAGGAGCGGGTGGACCTGGAACTGGCGGCAATTGCGGAGACCGATTACTACGCCGCATTACAGAAGCACTATCGTCCGGTGCGGATGCTCGCTTGGCTCGTTGTGATCCTGGTTGCAGGGGCGGGCGTGTTTGCGGCGATCAACACGATGTACGGCGCCGTGATGGGCCGCATTCGGGAACTCGCGACCCTGCGAGCGATCGGCTTTCGTCGGCGGACTATCCTGCTGAGCCTCGTGCAGGAGGCGACGCTTCTGGCCGCGGCCGGCTGCTTGATTGCCGGGTTCCTGGCCATAACGCTCATCAACGGCCTGGCCGTGCGGTTTACCATGGGTGCATTCGCTCTGCGAATCGACAGCACGGCCGTGATGGTCGGCTGCGGCACCGGCCTGCTCATCGGCGCGGTGGGGGCGATCCCGCCCGCGGTCCGGGCCATGCGACTGTCCGTGTCCGAGAGTCTCAAAGCGGTTTAATTCACCCTATTGTCACAACATACACCTGATACCTAAAGGAGTACATGAGATGACACGTCACACGATGTTTCAAGGACTCACGCTGGCGGCGCTACTGCTGGCGGGCTGCGCGCAAAACAAAACGCCCACCGGCGATGCTTCAGCAGGTCGAGGCGCCAAACCGGCGGGAAGTGAGTTCCTGTTGGCGACCGAGCCGTCCGGCGCGATGGGAGTCGTCGAAGCCCGCGAAACGAGTCGAAACGACGACCAAGTGGTCCTGGTCGGCCGCATCGGCGGAGACACTGACCCGTTCGTGAAAGGCGCCGCCGCCTTCATGGTAGTGGACCTTTCGCTGGAGCCTTGCCCCGCAGACGAAGGTTGCCCAACGCCCTGGGACTATTGCTGCGATTTCAACAAGCTGTCCTCTCACAAAGCAATGGTCAAAGTCGTCGATCAACAGGAACGAACGGTGAGACTCGACGCGCAGGAACTGCTGGGCGTCGAGGCACTTGCCACCGTGGTCGTGCGAGGCAAGGCCAAGCGCGATGAGGCCGGCAACCTGACGGTGCTGGCCGACGGCGTCTACGTCAAGCCATCGACCGGCCGAGGGCGCCAATGAGCACGACACCAGACCTCAAACAACTGATCATCGACCGCGGCGCACCGGCGCAGGTGCGGACCCCGCGCCGGCGACACCTGATCGCACGATACGTCATCCCCTCGGTGGTATTGGCGGGGTTTGCCGCGATGCTCGGCTGGGCAGCCCGCGACCGGTTCCTCCCGGCCAAGCCGGTGACCGTGCTGCCGGTGGTCGTCACCCGGGCCGAAGTGCAGCAAAGCGGCGCTGCGCTGTTTCAAGCACCGGGTTGGATCGAGCCCCGGCCGACGCCGGTGCTCGTATCGGCGCTGGCCGAAGGAGTGATTGAGGATCTGCTGGTCGTCGAGGGGCAGGAAGTCCGGGTGGGCGAGCCGGTGGCGCGGCTGATCGATGTAGACGCCCGCTTGGCCCTTGCCCAGGCCCAGGCCAGATTGGCCCTGCGCCGCGCGGAACTAGCCAGTGCGCGGATCGAGCTAACCGCGGCTCGGCGACACCTGCAGTACCCGGTTCATCTGGAGGCAGCGGTGGCAGAGGCGGAATCGCTCTTGGCGCAAACGGAGACCGAACTGGCGCGGATTCCCCTGCTGGTTCAAGCCGCAGAGGCGCGGCTGGAATTTGCCCGCAAGAACCTTGAAGGGAAACAGGCGGCCGGTTCGTCCATCGCGGGACGGCTGATTCAGCAGGCCCAAAGCGAACATGACGGTGCTGTGGCTGAATTGGCGGAGCTTCGGGTCCGCCAGCCGCGCTTGCAGCGTAAAGCGGACGCCGTGCGGCGAAGGGAAGCTGCCCTCAGCAAACAACTCGATCTTCTGATTGATGAAACGCGCCGGGCGGCTGACGCAGAAGCGAAGTTACAGGCGGCCGAGGCGCGCGAGCGTCAGGCCTTGTTAGCAGTGGACGCTGCCCGGTTCCAACTGGACCGGATGGTGGTCCGCTCCCCGATCCATGGCCGCGTGCTGAGTCTGATCGCGCGGCCCGGCACGCGCTTGATGGGGCTCTCTTCCGCGTCAAACCAGGACTCCACGAACGTCGTCAGCCTCTACGACCCACAGATGCTCCAGGTCCGTGCCGACGTACGGCTGGAGGACGTTCTTCTGGTACAGTCGGGTCAGCCGGTGCGAATTGAGACGGCATCCGCCGAAGGCACAATCGACGGCGAAGTGCTCTCGGCGACCTCGCGCGCAAACATCCAGAAAAACACACTGGAAGTGAAGGTGGCCATTAAGGACCCGCCCGCGACCATCCGGCCGGAGATGCTGGTGCAAGTCACGTTTCTCGCACCTGAAACCGAGGGCGACAGACCGGCAGAGGCGCAACACCGCGAGCGGCTGTTTGTCCCCCGGCAACTCGTCGATCAAACGCCGGAGGGGAACTTCGTCTGGCTGGCCGATGCGCGAGGGACCGCACGGCGGCAAAGCGTCGTGCTCGGGCAAGCCGGCACCGCAGAGCTTATCGAAGTCACGGAGGGCTTGAACGTGACCGACAAGCTCATTTCCGGCGGACGTGAAGGATTGCGCAACGGCGAGCGGATCAAGATCACGGGCGAGGACCCAACCATCGGAATGTCTGCAAGTCAAATCCGCCGGACAATTCCATCACACAAACGAATCACGGCACGAAGTGATCCAGTCGAATAGCGAGGCACAAGGCATGGCGATTGTAGAAATCCACGGGCTAACGAAGCAATTTCGCAAAGGGGATGAAACCATCACCCCGCTGGATGGGGTGGACCTCGATTTCGGGCACGGCGAATTCCTATCCCTGATGGGACCCAGCGGCAGCGGTAAGAGCACGCTGCTGAATCTCCTCGCTGGAATCGACCAACCCACTTCGGGCACGATTACCGTCGCTGGTACGGAGATCACACGCCTCTCGCGGAGCCGCCTGGCGGACTGGCGGGCGGCCCATCTGGGTTACATCTTCCAAACCCACAATCTGATCCCCGTGCTGACGACATACGAAAACGTCGAGCTGCCTTTGCTGCTCCTTCCCATGTCGCGGACCGAGCGGGCCAAACGAGTCGGGATCGCACTGGAAGCAGTGGGATTGACTGATCGGGCAGATCACTATCCTCGCCAGCTCTCCGGCGGACAGGAACAACGGGTGGGCATCGCCCGAGCCATTGTCGCCAACCCGACTGTGATCGTTGCCGACGAGCCCACGGGAGACCTGGACGCCAAAACGAGCGAGCAAATCCAGGATTTGCTGCGGCGTCTGAACACCGAGTTGGGCATGACCATATTGATGGTCACCCACGACTCCGACGTAGCGGCCATCGCCGCCCGTCAGCTTCGTCTGGTCGACGGCAAGCTCGTTGAGAGGCAGGATGTTGTGCAGAAACTGGACATAGTGAGGGCATGAACCATGTTTCGTTTCGCCCCCTACATGCTCAAAGGACTTTGGCGGCACCAGGCGCGGACGGCCCTGACCGTCAGCGGATCGGCCGTCGCTTTGTTCGTTTTCTGTTTCGTGGGCGCCGTCCAGGAGGGGCTCCATGACCTGACGAGCTCGTACGACAACACACTCATCACGTTTCAGGAAAACCGTTTCTGTCCGACCACTAGCCGGCTGCCGGAAGTCTACGCCCGAACGATCGCCGCGATGGGTGGAGTGCAGGACGTGGTCCCAATCCAGGTGTTCACGAACAATTGCCGCGTCAGCCTTGATGTGATTGTGTTCAACGGGTTGCCTCCCGAAAAGTTGCGCTCAGCCCGCGAGATCAAAATCGTCTCGGGCAGTTGGTCCGAGTTTGAGCAGCGGCGCGATGCGGCCTTAGTCGGTACTCGCGTGGCCAGGCGCCGAAACCTCCGGGCCGGGCAGCAGTTTTCTCTGGGTGCGATTACGGTGAAGGTCGTCGGCGTGTTCGAGTCTTCCGTGGCGGCCGAAGAGAACCTGATTTACACACACCTTGAGTTCTTGCAGCGGGCTGGCGGCGTGGATAACGTCGGGCTGGTAACCGAGTTGGAAGTCCACCTGGCCGAAGATGCCGATGCCGACGCCGTGGCGGCAGCAATTGACGATAAGCTGCGCGCCGGGCCGGTGGCTACGGTGACCCGCCGCAAAGGGGCATTCCAAGCGAGCACGCTGGCAGACCTCATTGGACTGATCTCCTTTACCCACTGGCTCGGCTATGCGTGCCTGGGGTTGGTGATGTCCCTGGTGGCGACCACGAC
>JAUWWA010000086.1 GCA_030617125.1 Pirellulales bacterium
ACCTTCGAGGTTCTGATATGTCGTGGTTTAGGGAGCTGTTAGCCGTGCCTTACGACAGTATTGTGTGTGTGAAGCAGGTCCCCGACACGGCCAACGTCACGGTCGACGCGATGAAAGAGGATGGGACCGTCAATCGGAGCGCCTTGCCGGCGATTTTCAATCCCGAGGACCTCAACGCCCTGGAAACGGTGCTGGAGATTCGAGACGACCACGGCGGGACGGTGACGGCGATCACCATGGGCCCGCCCAAGGCGAGTGATGTCCTGCGTGAATGCCTCAATCGGGGGGTTGATCGTGCGATTCTGCTGACCGATCGCCGGGCCGCCGCCAGCGACACCCTGGCCACCAGTTACATCCTTGCCCAGGCGATTAAAACGATCGGCCGCTACGATTTCGTCTTCTGCGGCCGTCAGGCGATCGACGGCGATACCGCCCAGGTCGGCCCGCAGTGTGCCGAAAAGCTGGGAATCCCGCAGATCACATACCTCGAAAGCGTCGTCAACTTGTCCGGCGAGACGGCTCGAATCAAGCGGAACATCGGCAACGGCTGGGAAATTGTCGAGGTAAAGCTGCCGGTGCTGGTGACGGTGATCGGCACGGCGAACTGCCCGCGGCCGCCGGCGGCGCGGCGCATGATGCGGCTGAAGCGCTCGCGGACCCCGGCCGAGTTGGCCGGTCAGGTCCGCCGCGAGATGCCCGACGCCACCGACGACCGGCGCGAGGCCGAGCTGCGACGCCGCTGCGAGGCCTTGAAACAGCGCGGTCTGCTGATCGAGCAGTGGGACCTGGAGGACATCGAGGCCAACCTTTCGCGGTGCGGGCTTCCCGGCTCGCCGACCAAGGTGCACCGCATCCAGGCCATCGTGTTGAAGAAGGAGGGCCACACCGATGTCCCACCTACCGAAGAAGGCATCCGCGGACTGATCCACGAGCTGGTGGTAGAACGAACGTTGGGTTGATTGGAAGCATCATGATCGAACCGAATCGACAGGGCGAAGTCTGGGTCTTTGCCGAACAGGAAGACGGCGTGCTCCACGACGTCGCGCTGGAGCTATGCGGCAAGGCCCGGAATCTGGCCGATCGGCTGGGCGTCAGTACCGGCGCGGTGCTGCCCGGCGCCGGCGTGGGACCGCTCAGCGAGAAGCTGATCGCCCATGGGGCCGACAGCGTTTTCGTAGTCGACGACGAGCGGTTGGCCCACTACCAGACCGGCTCGTACTCGCAAGTGCTTTGTACGCTGATCCAGAAGCACCGTCCGCAGATCGTCATCTACGGGGCAACGCCCATGGGGCGCGACCTGGCGCCGCGCGTGGCGTCGTCGATGCGCGCCGGGCTGACGGCCGACTGCACCGACCTGGAAATCAGCGACGTCAGCGATCCGAAGACGAAGATCGATCACGAGAACCTCCTGCTGCAAATCCGGCCGGCGTTTGGCGGGAACATCATCGCCACGATCGTCAACTTCGACCAGTGGCCTCAGATGGCCACCGTGCGCGAGGGCGTCATGCCCTTGAAAGATCCCGATGAAAGGCGAACCGGAAACATTGTCGAGGAGCACGTTGAGATCGACCAGGCCGCCTTGGCCCTCAGACTGATCGAGCGGCATGTCGAACAGCGCACCGTGAACCTGAAGGGCGCCCGAGTGATCGTCGCCGGCGGCGGAGGTATCGGAAGCAAGGATAACTTCCAACTCATCCAGAAACTCGCCGGAATAATCGGCGGGGCGGTCGGCGCCAGCCGCGCGGCCATCGACAGCGGATTCATCGGCAAGGAATATCAGATCGGCCAGACCGGCACCACCGTCCGGCCGGCGCTCTACATCGCCGTGGGCATCAGCGGTGCGGTGCAGCATCGGGCCGGCATGGAAGAATCGGCCAAGATCATCGCCATCAACACCGACGCCGACGCACCCATCTTCTCGATCGCCCACTACGGCATCGTCGGCGACTTCAAGAAGGTGATTCCGATGATGATTAAGGCGATTAGAGGGGCAGGTGATTAGGGGCTGGGGGCTAGGGGCTAGGGGCTAGGGGCTAGGGGCTAGGGGCTGGGGATTGGAGATTCGTAATTCGGGACTGGGGGTGGCCACTTCAGTGGCCACTCGTAGCAAGGCGGACCATGCGGCTGAGAGCGATTGGGAATTCGGGACAAAAACGTGATTACAACAAGCGCACTTGAAGAGATCGTCCAACGCATCCGCGATCGGTTTGATCCGGAGAAGATCATTCTCTTCGGCAGCTACGCGCGGGATGAAGCGACCGAACAAAGCGACGTGGACCTGCTGGTCGTGGCCGATACGGATCTTCCTCGGCGCGAGAGGTTTCCGGCCGTCCGCCGCCTACTCTCAGGCTACCCCGTGGGTTTTGACATCATCGTGAAGACGCCGAAAGAATATCGCCGCTGGCGCAGTGTGGTTAACCATATCGTGTACTTTGCCGAGAAGTACGGGAAGGTTTTGTATGAGCGATAAATGGCGAGAAATCGGCTCGGAGGAAATGAACGAAGTGAAGCACCTTGCCGGACGGTTTGCCGCTGCGGTGCTGCCAATTCTGGAAAATGAAGACGCTAACTGACCCTGGAGTCTCCCCGTGGCCAACTTCTTTACCGATAACGAAGACATTCAGTTCCTGTTCGATCACCTCGATCTGGACGAGCTGGCGCGGCTCCAGGAAGACGGATTCGTGCACGCTGCCGAAGGCAAGTGCGACTACGCCCCGGCCGATGAGGCCGACGCGGTCGACAACTACCGGCGGATTCTCGAAATCATTGGCCAGGTGGCCGGCGAGATGATTGCCCCGAACGCCGAGCAGATCGACGCCGAAGGCAATACGCTTAACGACGACGGCACGGTCACGCTGCACCCACTGGTGCAAGAGAACCTCGACCGGTTGACCCAGGCCGACCTGATGGGCTTCACGTTGCCCTACCGGTACGGCGGGCTGAACTGCCCCAACCTGGTTTATACCATGGCCACCGAGATCGTCAGCCGGGCCGACTGCTCGCTGATGAACCTCTTCGGCCTGCAAGGCATCGGCGAAACGATCTACGCCTTTGCCGACGACGAGCTAAAGGACCATGTCCTGCCGCGGTTCGCCCGCGGCGAAGTCACCGGCGCGATGGTCCTGACCGAGCCCGACGCCGGCAGCGACCTACAGGCCGTGCGGCTTCGGGCGCATCAGGACGACGAGGGCAACTGGTACTTAAATGGCGTGAAGCGGTTTATCACCAACGGCTGCGGTGAGGTCCTGCTCGTCCTGGCCCGCAGCGAACCGGAGATCGTCGACGGCCGGGGCCTAAGCCTCTTCTACACCGAGCGGTCCGAGAAGGTCAAGGTGCGCCACCTGGAGAGCAAGCTGGGCATTCACGGCTCGCCCACGTGCGAATTGGTCTTCGACGACACCCCGGCGAAGCTGGTCGGAGAGCGGCAGCGGGGACTGATTACGTACGTGCTGGCGTTGATGAACGGCGCGCGGGTAGGCATTGCCGCACAGTCGCTGGGCGTGGCCGAGGCGGCGTATCGGCTGGCGCGAACCTACGCCCATACGCGGGAGCAGTTCGGCGGACCGATCGAGCGCCTACCCGCCGTGGCCGAAATGGTCACGGACATGAAGATCCACATCGAGGCCGCCCGGGTGCTCACCTACGAAACCAGCCGCGTCTGCGACCATGAAAACAACAACCTCCGCGTGCTGGAATGGGGAGACATCGACAAGGACGAAAAGAAACGCCGCAAGCAGCTTTCGCGATCGCTCAAACGACTCAACGCCATGCTCACGCCGATGAGCAAGTACTATGCCTCGGAGATGTCCTGCAAGGTGGCCGACACCGCGGTCCAGGTGCTCGGCGGCTCCGGCTACATGAAAGACTACGCCGCCGAGCGCTACCTGCGCGACGCGCGGATCACGACGATCTACGAGGGCACCAGCCAGTTGCAAATTGTCGCGGCGGTTCGTGGCGTCTCGTCCGGCACGTTCGAGACCTGGACGGTCGACTACGATGAGAAAACGTACGACGATCCGCAGCTTGAGGAATTGAAAGGGCAACTCGTCGAAGCCAAGCAGCGTGTGCTCGAGGCGATCGCATTGGTCAAGAGCAAGGGGACCTCGTACCTCGACCTCTCGGGCCGGCGACTGGTCGACGCGGCGCTGGCCGTGATCATCGGCCACCTTCTGCTGACTCAAGGCGCGGCCGACCAGCGCAAGAAGCAAGTCGCGCGGCGGTTCATCTCGCGCGAGATGCCCGTGCTGCGGATGAACTGCGAGCAGATTCACAACGGCGACACGTCGCCGCTGGACGAGTACGCCTTGCTGGCCGGGCCCGTGCCCGTGAGCGAATAGGCTAGCGGACCAGCCACACCGGCGAGTAGATGAAATTGCTCGTCTGCGTGTCTCCGGCGGCCGGAATACCACCCTCGGTGAGGATCTTTGCCGGCTGGACGATCACGCGCTTGGTCGACATGCTTCCGGTCAACTTGACATCCACGATGCGAATGCCCGCAAGTTGCACAATTGTGTACGTGGCGTTGTCGCCGTTGCCGGACACTTGGCTGAAGATGGGAATGATCCGCGGCTGTCCCTTCATCTCTTCCAGCTCGTCCTTCACGCCGGCACTGATGCCGGTGTCGCCGTTAAGCGCCAGTTCGCCGTTTTCGTCGAATTCCAGCGTTCCGCCATGGTATGCCAGGTCGGCGGCGCTGACGCCGTGGAGGATTTGTTGGGCGATATCGCTGGTGCTGTTGTTGTTGCTGCCGATGTCGACCGTGCCGCGATTGCCGGGCGGGCCGGTGCCCTGAGGGAAGAGGTTGATTTCGAGGATGCCGTCCGGCCCGCTGGTAATCTCTTGCGTTTCTTCATTCCAGGTCCAGTCGTCGGTCGTGAGTCCGTCGAGCATGGCGGTGCAAGTTTCCAGATCGAGCGCGAGCGGGAGGATGTCCAGATTCGAGCCCGAGGAAGGCGGACCAAAACCGGAAAAGTTGTTCACAAAGGCCGCCGTTGCCTGTGCGGTGATTTCACAACTGGGCCTGCCCAAAACCTTGGCGAAGAAAAGGGGAATCGAACCGTTCTGGTTCAAGGTTCGGCGGACATGAGTGTGCGCCGCGATATAAGCGGTGGGGAAGGAGTCGATGCTCTTACCGTCGGCTTGGAGGTAGCCGATCTCGACATCGCCATACCCAAGCTCCGGGACCGCGCCGCCCACCGTGTTGCGTCCTGCATAGTCCTCGGCAGCCATCCAAGCGAGATCTTCTGCTTGCCACGGCTCGGTGTTCTCGGTTAGCGCTTGCTCATCGCACAGCTTCCAAACCGCCGCCAGCGCCGACGCATCGGCCGACCTTTGCAGTTCCGAGCGGACGACGTAGATGTATCCAAGGTCGACGGCAAACGCAACGATGCCCATGGCCCCAACCATCATGAACAAGGTGAGCAGCAGGACATGGCCTGCTCGGCCTGAGCGGTGGTGTCGAGTTTTCATAATAAGTCTCCCTGGGAGAATGGACGGCTCCGGTGGAGGCGACGCGTTCGGTGTTTACTGCCGCGAATGGATAATTCTCGGCTCTGTCAGTTCGATCTGTTCGCCCATCGACGTATGGATGCGAATTCTCTTGAGCACCAAGGACTGCACGCGGTTTTCGGCATAGCCGATGCCGGAATTCGCGACCGAGGTTTCGGGATTGTACCCGTTGAGGTCGGTCAGTGTGGTATCGACACTCGCCTTGAGGTAACCCTGCCCTCCGAAGTTACCCCAGGTCGTGGAGGTACCGTCGGTGATCTCGAAGGTCAGCGTTCCGTCATCTAATTCCACGCTTTGGGTCCAGCGGACGATTTCTCCCGGCTGTGCCAGCACCGCTCCATTGGGAAACCTCCTGTCGCTCAGCGATACGTCGCCGTCCCAGACCTGTAGTTGCAGTCCTCCGGCATCGTGAACCTGAAGGCTCTGCTGGTTCACTTCGAAGACGGCATGCAACGATTCGACGTTGCCGTAGGGTGAAATCACGCACGTGATCTGAGGAGCGTCGGTGTTCGGATCGGGTTCGGCGACAACCAACTCCCAGTCTTCTTCCACGCGCACGACCGACTGAGCATGCGTTACTCCAACGGCCGCGACGAAGATAAGAAGCACCAAGAAACCTCGAAACACCCGAACGCGCACACGTGTAGACAAATAGCTCATTGTCGCATCCCCCCAGGAGAAAAGGATCACGAAAGGTTCCGGTCGATATCCGACGCAGCCAATCTTTTCTCGGCACGTTCGGTCAGCCTACGATCTACCGGCCGGCGCGCCGCAGTTTTCGTCGGGAATTCCGGGGAGAGGAACACCCAATAGTAATTGTAGTTCACGTTTGGCCGCATGGCCAACGATTTCTTGGCGGATTGTCAGAAAACGGTTCTTGGGCTAAGAATCGCAAATCCTCAAATGCAGAACCACTCGCCACAGGTAAACCACTACGAAGGCATCTTCGTTTTGGACGGGAAAGCACGATACATCATCGCTCGTGAACCGAAGATCGTAGAATGATAACCGATCACAGGTGGACGGCACGCGGCACCGCTGCTGAGAGCCGACCGGCAAAGGGTGGAAAGACTGCACCCGCTGCTGCCTGTCTCGACCGCTGCGCTGCCCCCCGGCGAACACGAGGTGGCACCTGTCTGAGGAGCGAATCCCACCGTGTTGACGCCCAGACTGAGGCCAGCAGGCAGCCGAAAATCCATACCCAGCGGGGTGTTCTCTACCTAATCTGGAGAAAATCCCATGACTTTGCGGGGGAACCGTTTTCGTAATTGGCTGGGTGAAAGAGGCTTGAGCAAGGGTGCTCGGCTTGTGCAAAGTGTCCGGCGTGGGCCGCACCCCGAACGGGTGGCCTAACAAAATGATTGACAAAAACCACACAATCGGTACACTTTATCTTCGTTCAGCGATTTTCCACAGTGCTTCACAGATGAGGCACGGCGCTGAACAGGGACACCTCTTTTTTCTTAGGAGCAGTGTTATGAAACGTTTTGTTGTTCTGTTGGTTGTGGTGGGCTTCCTCGCCGCGTTGCCTCTTAGCCATCTGGCGTTTGCGAAGGACCAC
>JAUWWA010000139.1 GCA_030617125.1 Pirellulales bacterium
CGCCGGATCGCCTGACAGCGTGGCGCGGCTTCGAGGAAGAGGAGCAGGTCGGGCGAATCGGGTTGCACCTGCGGGGGAAAGCCGACCGCCGCCAGGGCGTCGGACAACTCCGCGACGTCGCTGACATGGATCGGCCGGCCGTTGAGCACCGCCCCTTCGCCGGCGGTCGCCGGGTAGCACTCGTCCCGGTTTGGGTCGTAGACGGCCCCAACCAGCAATTCCCCTTTTCGCTCCAAGGCGAGCGAGATGGCGTAGTGCGGCACGCGATGCACGTAGTTCGTCGTCCCGTCGAGCGGATCGGCGATCCAACAAGATTCGCTCCGCTCGCGCCGCCGGCCGCCAATTTCCTCCTCCTCGCCGAGGAACGCATGGTCGGGAAAGGCGCCGAGTACAGTCTTTCGGATAATCTCCTGCGAGGCGAAATCGGCCTGGGTGACCAGATCGGCGGGCCCCTTCTGCCGGACATCGGTCCGTCCAATCCAGCCCTGGACTACCGCTCCGGCGGAGCGAACCGCCTCCTCACATACCTCTGTATAGGTAGAGATTTCGGTGGCCATGATCACCTCGTTTTCCTGAATTTCTCAGGCCGCTGATTATACGGCGTTGCATTGAGCGTGCAATCAGGGGGTGAGCTTACGGCCCATGGTGGCGATTTTTCCGCAAGGGTTGCCCAGCCGCGAAAATCCGGCAACTCGGCCGCAAAATCCTAGACACGACGGAAAAAGCTGATATCATAAATGGTGTAAGGCCTCTTCTCTGTTCCGGCCCCGCCGTTTCGACTCGTCGAGCGGCGGGGTTTTTTCGTTGCGTTGTAACTGTTCGACCGCAGACAACGCCGTGCCAATACCGAATACCCGGCGCGGTAGAGCCGCAACCAAGAGGGTTCAGGGTTCAGGATTCAGGATTCGATCTGTTCGCAGGGGAAGGCTTGCCGCGTTGCGCGTGTCGGAATACTCCTGGAACGAGTTTACGGGCTTCTACGGCTTCTTGGCCTGGGGTATCGTCTCCAGGTAGCCGTTATTGTTCGCATTGGGGTCCGAAAGGCCCGAGAGCTTGATCGTCGCCTTAACCTTCAGCGACCCGGCCGAGGAGTTGATCATCCTGCCGGTGTTGTGCGTCAGGGTTTGTCCCGGCGCCAGATGCAACGGAACGGTATGGACCAGGGCCTGTCCATTGACCACGGTGATCAACTCCGCTTGCTTTCCCTGTAGGGTAGCGGGTCCGCGGTTGGTGATGCGGACAAACAGTTGCCCGTTGCGCAGGTGGTCGGCGAAGATGTCGGTTACGGCCAGATCGGTGCCGGTTTGACCGGATCCGGCTGACGGCGGCGATGCGCCCGGCGCGCCCGGCGTGTACACGGCGTCGTCGTACTCGACCGCTCCACTGCCGCCGATAATCCCCAGGCCGATCGTACCCGGCGGCAGCGGCTGGGAATCGTTGGCGCTAAGGACTTGGTTTCCCGCGACCGACACGTCGAACCGCCCTCCGGAGAGCCGGACAGTTACGTTGTGCCACACGTTCGGCGCAAGGTTCACGGGCGCTGCCTTCAGTTGCTGTTCGCGGAAGCCCGTCTGCGCCGTGCGAATTCTGCGGCAAAGGACGATCTGGTTCGGCTCCATCCGCAGCGAGTACATCTTCGTATTCGGCGGCGAGCCCGAAGCGCGCAGGACGATGTCGCCCGTACCCTTGCCCGCTTGATAGCGGTAGCGGAACTTCAGCGTAAAGTCTCTTGCCTGAACCTGCCAAAGCGCGTGCCCGCCACCGGAGACACGCAGCGCGCGGCCGCCGCCGACGGTGACAAACTCCCTCTGGCAGGAGAAGTGCCATCGCTGGAGCGGATCGGTGTCAAAACTCTCCGAAATGGGCATCTGCTGTGTCCAGCCGGGCGTGGCGAAAACCCCGCCAAGGACCACCACGGCAAACGCCGAAACGATGGAAAAGATGCTCTTACTCATGACTTGGACTCCTCTCGATTGGACCATGATTTGCTTCGACCATAACGGGCCGGTCGATTCCCACCCTCAAGGGCTTCATGCAAATATAGGTTGCAGAGCGGATCGGCACGATGGAAATCCGCCAAGGACTGCAAACGGATTGAAAAGCCGTGCGACGAGATTGAGAAGCCGTCCTGCGGCGGCCGACGGTTTAAGTGTGTCGGAGCACCAGGAGCCCCCCCTTAGGGGCTGTAGTTCCCGCGCCAGCCAGCAGATGTCGGCCCCCCACACTCCACCACGCTCCACGAGTGAGTTGAGCCGATAATCGGTGCGTCCAAAAGGTTTCCCACCCGAGGTGGCGGAGAACCACGACCCTCATCTGCACGGGCGGCCCAAGAAATGAAGGCCCTGTTCGTCAACACCTTCTGCTATTTCCCGCACTCCGCGTTCATCTTTTCCAGGACCATCCGTCGGGCTTCGCGGGCGATCATGAAGTCTTCTCGTGTTTGGATCACCAGCACGCGGGCGGGTGAGTTGGGCGCGGCGATGTCGACGTCGGGCCAGAAAAGGGGACTCGCTGCTTTTTTCGCCCGCCTCGATTCGCCTCGCTCGGCCGACTCGTCGCCCAAGGAGTAGCTTGTCCCCTTTCTCGACGCATCGAGATGAACGCCGAGGCATTCGAGTCCCTTGCAGACCTCGGCGCGTAGCCAGGCGGAGTTCTCGCCGATGCCGCCCGTAAAGACCAACGCGTCGAGGCCGCCGAGCGTGACGGCCAACGCGCCGACCATCGCCCGAACGCGATAGGCGTAAACGTCCAACGCCAGCCGGGCCCGATCGTTTCCTTCGGCCGCCGCGGCTTCGACCTGTCGGAAGTCGGACGAGACGCCCGAGATGCCCAACAGGCCCGACTTCTTGTGCAGCGTGTCGGCAAGCTCGTCGACGGACATTCCCCGCTCCTTGAGCACGTGGAGCAGGATGCCCGGGTCGACCGTGCCGCTGCGGGTGCCCATCATGAACCCTTCGAGCGGACTGAAGCCCATGGTGTTGGTCACGGCCACGCCGCCCCGAACGGCCGTGGCCGAACTGCCCTGGCCGAGGTGGCAGATCACCAGTCGCAGTTGGCTCGGGTCACGGTGGAGCATTTCCGCGGCGCGCTCGGTGCAGTAGGCGTGCGAAGTGCCGTGATACCCGAAGCGGCGGATGCCCCAGTCCTCGTACCATGCGTACGGCAGAGGATAGAGATAGGCGGCCGGCGGGATGTCGGCGAAGAAGGCGGTGTCGAACAGCCCGACCTGCGGCACGTCCGGCAGTGCCGACTCGGTTGCCGCGATGGCTTCCAACCCGGCCGGGATGTGCAGCGGGGCCACATGCGTGTATCGGGCGATCAGATCCTTCATCGCCGCGTCGATCCGCACCGGCCGGCGTATCTGCGGGCCGCCGTGGATCAACCGATGCCCCACCACCCGGACCAAAATGCCGTCGCCGAGGGTTTTCGACGTGCGAAGCATCTCCAGTGCGGCGACCACGCCGGCGCGATAGTCGGGTACGTCGAGTTCGCGGCTGATCGGATTGCCGTCGGCCGGCGTGAGCGTGACAACGGCGTGCTGCGCATCGCCTGGCCAATCGAGCAAACCACGGGCGAGCGAGCGAAGTGTGTCGAATTCGAACAGCGCGAACTTCACGCTGCTGGAACCGGCATTGATGACCAGGATGCTCACGATGATTCGTCGCGTGCAGGGCGGGCTTCCTTCGATTTCCGCGGATCCTTCGTTCCACGGCTCTTGCCCGGTCCTCGCCCCCTACCCCGACCGCGCGACGGTCCGCTGGGGCGCTTCGATCGATTTTCGAGGTTGGCGTCGACGATCACCCCGACGGCCTCCTGCCATGTGGGACTGGTGCGATGGCCGGACTTGGCGGCTTTCGGCCTCTGCTCCGGCTGGTCGGACCGACCATCCGGCTTCGATCGCTTGGCGGTCTCCTTCGCCGGTCGTTCGCTTCTCTTCAGGGAACTTTCCGATTCGCGAGATTCGTCGGTCGGGGAATCTTCTTCCGTCGCGGGCGTCTCAGCGCCGGAAAGCTTTTTCTTGCGAGAGGCTCCGCGGCGTCGACGGCGACGAGACGGCCTTCCGGGCGATTCCGCCGACGTCGGCGCCTTTGCCTCCGCCGGCCGCTGCTCGGCAGGCGGCTCGGATAGCACGCCGACGGGTTCGGGCTCGCCTTCGGCTTGGGATTCAGCTTCGGCAGGCGCAACTTGTTGTTTGTCGGACGGCGGCGGCGCAACACCCAACTCACTGGCCAATGTATCCCAGCTTTGGGATTTGGGCTTCGGCGCGGGCGGTTTTGGCGCCGCTTTCCTTGCAGGGGGCGTTGGTGCGGCCGGCTTCTTCTCCGCTTCCTCCTTGGGAGGTGCCGCACCGAGCGAGGACGCCAACTGGTTCCAATGGTCCGATGGCTCTGGATCGGTCATGTTTTCCATAGATGGGTATTTCAGAATTGCTGTCGCGTGGACTCGGCTATTGACTTCCAGGTATCAGGTATCAGCTTTCAGCCGTCGGCTTTCAGCTTTCAGCCGTAATATATGCTTTTTCTGTCCTTGTGGGAAGACGAGCGGCGAGTGTCGCCATATCGACCACATGAATCGCTGCGACGACACTTTTTTAGGGGATTTGCACCGCTGCCCGAACGTTCGCCCTGGCAAGAATCGTATCCATAAGTCCCATCCAGCAAACCACTTACAACGACGAAACCCACGGCCGCCCTGTTTCCTTCAATCCAATCGGCATACAATTGACGTAGAATATATTTCGGGAGGCCGTTACACTGCCTCCGAAAACGCCTGGATTTCTCTCGGAAAGGAGTAAGCCATGTACACCTCTCAACGCCCTAGCCCGCTGAACGCCGTCCTACGTTATCTCGCCCTGGCGGCCATTGTCTTCAGCATCCTGCTGCTTCTGGCGATGTCAGCCTCCGCAAAACCGTCCACTCATTCAACCCGGAAACATTCCCAGCCGGCCACGCCGGCAATACGTCACAAAGCAAAGAAATCCTCGCAGCAAAGCGCACCGGCGACCGTAGCGACTCCAAAATACCGTCGGCAAAGCGCACCGGCGACCGGGGCGACTCCAAAATACCGTCGGCAAAGCACGCCGGCGGCCGGGGCGACTCCAAAATACCGTCGGCAAAGCGCACCGGCGGCCGAGGCGACTCCAAAATACCGTCGGCAAAGCACGCCGGCAACCGGGGCGACTCCAAAATACCGTCGGCAAAGCGCACCGGCGGCCGGGGCGACTAAAAAACACGCTGAGTCCGGCAAGTTCACGCCGAAGCCGCTCCTCAAGACGCCACCGCCGTCGGCCGACAAGCCGCCGAAGGTGTCGGACAAGAAATCGTCGCTGCCGGGCGTCAAGAAGTCGATCGGCAAGCACGGTGGGCTCAAGCCTGCCTTGAAATCGCGCGGCAAGACGATCCCGGCCTTGAAACCACACGGTGAGCAGACCTTTTCCAAACATCCCCGCTGGGCAAAGCCGGGTGGGCTGAAACCAAAGCCGGGTGGGCCGAAACTAAAGCCGGGGACGCTTTCACACAAGAAGGTGCGATTCCACGACCAGCTCAAGTCCGGCCGGTTGGCCCCGCTGACCAAGGGCAATGTCGCCAAGAAAATCAAGCTGGCCGACCAGTACAAGATGAAGCACAAGGGCGACGTGGCTCGCCGGCTTCACTTGCACAAGCTTGCCATCGCTCATGCAAAACATGCAAACACTCACCTTCACGGGCACCACCCGCGGTTCATCCACCACGGCCTGATCAGCCCGCACTATGCGAAGGCGTGTTTCCAGTTCCACTACTGGGGCC
>JAUWWA010000209.1 GCA_030617125.1 Pirellulales bacterium
GACAGTCACACCGGTCCGCCGGCGGACCTTGCCGACTAGTTCGCGCCGCAGAGTGTCGGGCCACCGCGAGCGGACGTGGAATCGCGGGAAGTCCCACAACCCGGCCCAGCGCCCGTCGTCGGGACATCGCACCAACAGCACGCGGCCGCGACGCCGGATCAGCACGGCCGCCTCGCGCCGTTCTTCCACCAGACATTTCGGCCTAGAGCGAGGCAGTTGCGATTGCCGCCCTTGCACGTTGGCCAGACACAGCGGTGCGACGGGACAAGCATCGCATCGCGGCCGCCGGGCAAGGCACATCTCGCTGCCGAGTTCCATCATCGCCTGGTTGAACGAACCGACGTCGCGCCGCGGCAGCAGGGCTTCGGCCATCGCCCAGAGAATGCTGCGGCTTTCGGTCGATGCCGGATCGCCGCCGTGGCCCAGCAACCGGCTGAACAGCCGCGCGGTGTTGGCTTCGAGGATGGGTTCGCGTGCGTCGAAGGCGATCGAGAGCACGGCCCCGGCGGTGTAACGTCCGACACCGGGCAGTCGGCCGGCGGCGTCGGCGTTGCGGGGAAAGTTGCCGGCGTGCTTCTCGACGATGATTTTCGCCGCGCGATGCAGTTGCCTCGCCCGGCGGTAGTAGCCCAGACCTTCCCACACTCGCATCACGCGTTGCTCGTCGGCCCCGGCAAGCGCCTCGACGGTTGGAAACGCGCGCAGGAAGCGTGTGAAATACGCCTTGACCGTGGCGACCTGGGTTTGCTGGAGCATGACTTCGCTCACCCAGATCGGGTACGGATCGCGCAGCCCCCGCCAAGGCAGCACACGAGCATGCTTGGCGTACCAAGACCGCAGCCGCCGTCGAAATCTCCGCCGCCACACGGCATCGGGTAGTTGCGTTGAATTCTTGGTCATGAAACCTACCACAGAGGACACAGAGGTACACAGAGGAGGAAGAGAGAGGAAAAAAGACGGAAGAGTGATCAAAGCAACGTGGAAATGGTGTTCCCCCCTTCTCTCTTTTCTGTCCTCCCTCCCCTCTCTTTCTTCCTCCGTGCACCTCTGTGCCCTCCGTGGCGAACTTCTCCTCCTGGCCTTCCGGTCACGGCAGTTTGATGTCCTCGATCGTGTACTTGAACCCCTTCGCCACGATCGCGCCGGGCGTCTTGTAGACAAACTTGTAGTCGGCCAAGGGGCGGTCGGCGGAAAACAAGTACGCGACGCCGACCTCGTCGGGCGTCTGTCGCGTCGTCTCCAAGGTTTCGTAGTCGAGGGGCTTTCCGTCGGGCCCTTCGAGGTACGCTTCGTTTTGAAAGATCCAGCCGCGATACGAGGCTAGTGCTTCGCCGGGGCGGTCGAACCGCACGCGAACGCGGACTTCCCACAGTTCGTTGTTTTTTCGCACCCGCTCCAATGCCACGGTGACACCGGCGACCCGGTGCTGGACGTTTCGCGCGTTGGCCAGGTCGCCGAAGGTGAATGTCTCGACCTTTCCCGGAATCATGGCGGTAAGCGTTCCGCTAAGCCGGGCAATCTTCGTCACGTCGCGAGAGGGCGGCTTCCACAGGAAGACCATGGCGACGGCCGTCGCGCTCTCGCCGCCGGATGCTTCCCGCTCGGCGAGGGGATCGTCGACCGAAAGCGGCCTGCCGCGCTCGTCGACGGCCTTCAGTTCGGCCATCTTCTGCTTCACGCTGATGGGTTTCAGCCGCGGTTCCCAGGCGATTTCCATTTTCAGCCGCAACGACGTGTTGTCGGGATGGCGCAGATCTCGCCGAGCAACAATCAGCAACGGCTCGAAGCGGAACGGCCCGCTGTAGCTCGCCCGGCCGCAGCGAGGCAGTTGGTCGTCGGCGCGGCGGACGAGGTTGATCGCGCGCTGCTCGCCGTACGCGTAGACGGTCAAGACGGCCTGGTCGAGCACCTGATCGAGTGCCTGCCAGAACGGGGTTTTGTCGAAGTCGACGTCGAGCTTCGGATCGGTGACCTCGTGTCCAAACTGCCGGCGGTAGTCGATGATCTTATTGTCCGTCTGCTTTTCAAAAGCCGCGAGGACTTTCGAGAGCGGCATCCCCTTGGCGTGCAGCGTGACGAGCGACGCGCGGGCGGCGGCCTCGGCAGCGGCCTGCTGGAGCCTCTGCCGGATGCGGCCGAGGCGCTGCCTCACTTCGGCCGGCGTGCGGTCGGTCAGCGCCGGCAGCAAGTCGAGAATTTTCGGTCCGAGCTTAAGCAGCTTCTCTTCCGCCTCTTCCCGCACGGCAAGCCGCGGCGCGCCCAGTTCCCGAACCAGACGGCGGACCTCGATCTTCATCTCCTCGCCGACCGGAGCGTCGAGCGGAGCGGCCAGGAAACATCCCAGCAACAATACGGAACCCAGCACGGCTGTGCCTCCCAGGGAAAGAACGAACACCTTACTACTATTGTAGGCGTTCTTCGGGGGGATATCCAGTGGATAACAGGATGGAACCGCCCGGCGCGGATCGCACGTTCCATCCCACTTTTGCATAGTAAACTTGTAATAACCTACAAATGGGACCTCGGAACGAACCCCGGAAGGAGCACCGATGCGAATCGCCGCCTGTGCGCTGGTCGCCGGACTCCTGTCGGCGACGCACGCCTTGGCCGCCGCGCCGGTCGGGTGGATGGTGAAACTCTCGCTCGACGGCCGGACCATCGAAGGCACGCCGCTGTCGTTCGACCACAGCGTGGTGCACCTGCTGGGCCGCGACGGTAGGCTCTGGGAGTTCGATCCCGGCGATGCGACGAACTACCGCAAAACGGCGAGCCGGTTCCGCAGCTACGCACCGTCGGAGTTTCGCGCCGAGTTATTGCGCGATTTGGGCAAGGCGTTCGAGGTCAGCGGCACCGGACACTACCTCGTCGCCCATCCTCGCGGCCAGCGCGACAAGTGGGCCGAGCGGTTCGAGGACCTTTACCGCTCGTTCGTGCACTATTTCTCGGTGCGTGGACTGAAGCTGAAAACGCCGCCGTTTCCGCTGGTCGGGATCGTCTGCCGCGACCAGCGCGATTTCCTCCGCTACTCAGCCCGCAAGGGCATGAGCGTCTCGTCCGGCATTTTGGGCTATTACCGCCAGGACACGAACCGGATCATCGTTTACGACATGCACGCGCGCAAGGACCTTGACGACTGGCACAAGACGGCGTCGGTGATCATCCACGAGGCGACACACCAGACGGCGTTCAACACGGGCGTGCACAGCCGGTACACGCGGCCGCCACTTTGGGTGGCCGAGGGGCTGGCCACCATGTTCGAGGCGCCGGGCGTGTACAACGCGCGATATCACACGCACCGCAGCGATCGGGTCAATCGGGGCCGGCTGAAAACCTTCCGGCAATTGGCGCCGCACCACAAGCCCGAACTGCCGGCCTCGCTGGTCGCTTCCGACACGCTGTTCCGCACGAGCCCTGCCGCCGCATACGCCGAGGCCTGGGCGTTGACTTTCTTCCTCGTCGAAACCGAGCCGCGCGAGTACGCGAAGTACGTAGCACTGACGGCCGCGCGCCCACCGTTCACCGACTACACGTCGGCCCAACGCACGGCCGATTTCACGTCGGTCTTCGGCGACAATTGGCGGATGTTCGAGGCCCGGTTTCTGCGGTTCATGGCGGGTGTGAAGTGAGACGAACCCGATCACGCCGAATAACATCCGCTCGACAACCTTTTCCGTACCGCGCGACCGCATCAATCGTCACAACCGGGCGACTTCTTTTGACCCGCATTGTGTCGTGGCGTATACACTATATGGGAATGTTCCACAGCATTTCCCCCTAGTTGGCGGTGTTTGGCGGTTACCGCTTGCGCCCGGTTTGCGCGTGCGGCGACCCTACGTAGAGCATGCATACTTTGTAACGGCAACAATGGCGACTTCATCACACTCGATATCCGACGATCAACGCTGGCTCGAAAAGTTCGACCAGTCGCTCACCGAACAGCGCAACCAGGTTCGGGAGTTCCTCGGCGCGCAGCAAGAGCGTTTCCACCGGGCGGAAGAACTACTCTCCGAGCAGCTCGAACAAATCGCCGACGAACTGGCGCGCGACCACGACGACACACACCAGGCCAAACAAGAAGTCCAAGAGCAAACCGACGAAATCACCCGAAGAACCCAGACCCTCGAACGCCTCAAAGACGATTTCGAAACCAAGCAGGCCCAATGGCAGCAACTCCAGGATCGCGCCGCCGCGGGCCAGCAGACCCTGGCCGAACAAATCCGCCAGCAGCAGGACGAACTCGAGCAGGAGCATGCGGAACTCGCCCGACAATACGCAACAATCCACGCCCAGCACGAGGAATTGAGCCAACAACGCGACGAGTTGAACCGGGAACGCGACGAACTGAACCGCCAGCACGAAGCGCTGAGTGGGAAACGTGACGAACTGAACCGACAATGTGAGGGACTGAGTCAAGAACGCGGTGAACTGACCGCCGATCGCGAGGAACTGAGAAGGGAACACGAGGAATTGGACCAACGGCGCAACGGATTGAACCAAGAGCGCGATAAGCTGGACCACGAGTGTCAGAAACTGGCGCAAGAACGCGACGAACTGGACCACGAGCGTCAGAAGCTGGATCAAGAACGTGACGAACTAGACCAAGAGCATCAGAAGTTGGATCAAGAACGCATGGAACTGAGCCGGCAGGGTGAGGAACTTGGCCAGGAACGTAAGACACTGAACCGAGGGAGGGAAGAACTGAGCCGGGAACACGAGCAGATGAGCCAACAACGTGAGGCATTCAACCAAGATCGAAAGGACCAGAGCCAAGAACGACA
>JAUWWA010000109.1 GCA_030617125.1 Pirellulales bacterium
CAGCACTCCTTCCTGGTACATCTCCGAGGGGAAGCTGCTGGTGCGGTAGTGCCAGTGCTGGCGGTCGAGGCAGCCGTAGGTGGGTCGATACGGGTTGCGATCGATTGCTCCGAGCAACCGGGGGATGTCCGCCAGCGCGGTGGTCAAATACGCGTTCCGCATGTTCGGATCGCGCGGAGTCTCTTCCGGCGACTTGCTCATTCGGTCCGGCGGCGTCACCCGCGGGCTCGGGACGAAGCACGTCCCCGGCACGAAGAATTCGCCCGCGGAAAGCGAGCTTGGCCATGTCGCGTCCTGTGACATCGATCTTTCTCCCAAACGTAGGACGGATTTTCAATCTGTCACTGAAAGATTACCCATCCGCCCCACAGATTCTGGCCTATCTGTTCCTGTGCGCTTGCTCACAGGCGGTGGTGGGCCACGATCACCTCGGCCAGCAGTCCCAACATGCAGGTCATGAAACCGGCGACCATTATCACGATGTCAGATTCCTGCATGCTGCCGGTCCACGCGAAGCTCAACGCGCTCTTTAGCACCGCGGCGCCGATCATCAGCCCCGAAATCGGCAGAAACACCTTCAGCGGCCGGAAGTACAACACCATCCGCAACACCGTGGCCAGGTAGGCCAGGCTGTCCTTGATCGGATGAAATTTGCTCTTGCCGATCCGCGGTCGGTACGGCGTGGGAACGTACTTCACGGCGTAGCCGTTGGTGAGGAAAGCCAGCGTCATGGTGGTCACGCAACTGAAGCCGTCGGGCACGACCCATAACCACCGCAGCATCTCTTCCCGCTTGAACGCCTTCAGCCCGGTGTTCAAGTCGGGGATACGGTGTCCGGTCAAGTAGCAGGCCAGCTTCTGGATAAACCACTTGGCCGGGCGGCGTAACCATGGCAAGGTGCCTTGTTCGCTGGTTCGGGCGCCGTTGACCTGGTCGTAGGCGGGGAAGTAGGCCAGAAGTTCGGGGATGGTCGCGGCCGCGTACGTCCCGTCGGCGTCAAGCATCACGATGATCTCGCCGAGCGACTGGCGGATTCCCACCTTCCGCACCGCGCCGGCCCCATGACGCTCGTTGCAGCGTATCACACGAACGGGACACTGCCAGCACGATCGAGCGAACTGCTCGGCCACGGCGGCGGTGCGGTCCGTCGAGGCATCGTCGACCACCAAGATCTCGTAGCGGATCGGCTCGTCGGAAAGTGCCTCGACGATTTCACCGAGCACGCGGCCGACGGCCCGCTGCTCGTTGTACGCCGGCAAAATCACACTCAGTTGCCACTGGGGCGCGACTTCCGCCGGCGATGCCGTGACCACCTGGGTTTGCCAACCGTCCATTGTGCGGCTCCGTCCGCAAAACAAAGGGCGGTTTATACCACAAGAGGTCGGCCGGCTCCAAGGCCAGTTTGGCGGGAGCGAGGGGCCGGCGCAAGAGAAAAGCCGGACCTGCGAACAGGTCCGGCTCGGGTCGGACATCGAAAACCAGGGTCAACAGGGCAGACCCCGGTATGTTGCGGGGGATTCGGCCACCATCGCGTTTAATGGGCCAAACGCCGGCGGGCCCCCGCTCCCGTCCAGCATGCTTACGTTGCTGCCGGAGGCGCGGGTGCTTCCGGGGCCTCGGGAGCCGCCGTTGGGGCTTCTCCCTCCGCCTCAGCCGGAGCACACGTCGCCGGAGCACAAGTCCGAGGACGGCAAGTCCGGGGACGGCACGTCTTCGGACGGCACGTCCGAGGACGGCACGTTTTGGGAGCGCACGTCTTCGGAGCACACGTCTTCGGTCGGCAGGTCCGGGGCGCGCAGGTCTTCGGAGCGCACGTCTTCGGACGGCACGTCCGGGGACGGCACGTCCGCGGGGCACACGTCTTCGGAGCACACGTCTCCGGGGCGCACGTCTTCGGAGCACACGTCCGAGGACGGCATGTTCGAGGACGGCACGTCCGAGGACGACAGGTCCGAGGACGACAAGTGACGGGGGCACACGTCTCGGGGGCGGCGTTGGCAGCCGGCGCGGCGTCATCAGCCACGGCCGTTTGCGCATTGCCGCTCAGCAGAGCGATGCCCAGTACCGCGAGGATCGCGATACCAAAAACAAACAAGCGATTCATTCGAGAAACCTCCAACTAAACAGGTACCGTAGTGTTGAGTAACTCACTTTTTCGCCGTCAGTGCGTTTTCTGCTTCCCCACCCCAACGGCGGCCGGCAAGGAAGGTATCTTAATTCAACTGTGTGCTGCCACACGCCGGCCAGCCGCTTCACTGCCCTGTTGAAGCTTTGCGGGCTGTGTCGTGCCGCAACGGATGCACAGTTTGAGCTAATAAGCTAGCATAGTTGAACAAGATGTCAACAGAGGGATCGTGAATTTATACGCGTTGGGTCATTTTGGCACTCTAGGAATAATGCGTCAAGCACTTACCAAACCATAGGTCACGATTTGCGGCGGGTAATAGGTCCCGCAAGGAACAATAGGGTTTCCACCGCGGAACCCCCTTCGGCGCACCTTCGTAAATCCCTTGGCAGTAAGAGTTTACGTCACGCAGAAGCGGCAATCCAGCATTCCGAGCCCACACGCGAGAGGGCCTCGGACAGAGAACGACCGGCGCCAAGCAAAGATTTCCCAAAACGGGTCAGAAAAGCCTGCCTAGCGACGGACAGAATTTTCGGGGCTTGCCATCTTCTGGGCCCGAGATCGTCCCTGCCGGGCCCTGCGAATGGCCTCTTCCCGGACCAAACGCCGCTTTCGCAGCACTTCCTCGGGGTCCTCGAAATTCAGCAACAGCGGCGGCTCGCCCTCGAAAACGGTCATCGCCATGCCCGCAATCCGCCATCCTGACGGTTCCCGGCGAAGTATCCAAAGCACCTCGTCGTTCTTCCGCCGCGAGTTTTCGTCCAGATCGCTCCACGTGCAGGCCACCCGAGCGCCGTCGGCGGCAAGATACTGCACCTGACCGACGGTGAATTCGGCCGTGTCACTGGCGGGAAACGCCGTGACCAGGTTCATCTCGGCACTCTTTTCGCGTGCCGTCGTCGTGAGCATCCGCACGACCTTGTCGTCATCTCCGGCGCGTACGGCTTCGAGGAATTCGTGGACGGCCGCTGCCGGACCTTCGAGTTGAGCCGAGGACTGTTCCTCGGCGGCCGACGCCGGCGCCTCGCCGGGCTCCTGCGATCCGCGGCAACCTGCTACGCACATGGCCAACATGGCCAGCGCTATCCATCCATGTTGACGCCGCATCGTTGTGATCTCCTGAATCGAACGACAATGTTGCCACGAACGCGCGGTAGAGTGTCGCTGAAACGGGAATCCGGGTCAAGAGGAAAACCGGCAAAGCCGCGACCGGTGGTCGCGGCCTTGCAGGGCTCACCCCGCGCCCACCCCGCGGTCGAATGCGTCCTGGTCGCGCTGATATAGTGCCAGCACCGACTCGAACGATGCGCCGGAAATCTGCCAGACGGGGTTCTCGTCACTGTGGGCGTTGCAATGGGCAGTGAACAACCGGTACATGAATTTGAACAGATGGCGCGGCACCCGCAATGTCCCGAAGGCGTCCATCAGGCGCCGCTGGTCGATCGAGTCATCGAACAGCGCGGTAACTCCCGGCGAGCTGCCATCGGCGGTGCAGGCGTTGATTCGCGCATTGGCCATGTCGTAAAGCGATTGGCCGGTCCACTGGAGTGAGCGAATGAGGTTCTGTTTGTCGAGCCGCGCGCGCTGGTGGAACTCTCGGTCTTCGCGGTCGATCAGCCGTTCCAGTTCGATAGGCAACAACAACTTCAGTCCAATGCCCGGGTGCTTCAGGAACTTGTTGTCGAGCATCGGCCAAAGCAAGGCCCGCATCAACTCGGTCGAACCGTTGATCAAGTACGGCTCGTCGATGCGGTCGACGAGCACGAGAATGCCGTCGAAGTGCAGCGAGCGGAGCACGTTTTGCAGCTTGGCGAGCAGTTCATAGCGATCGTCGGTCCGCGGTTGGGCCGGCAAGGGCTGGCCGGCGATCTGGGCGCCGGTGAAGTTCATCAGGACCTTGCGCAGCAGATTCGTGCCGTGGTGGAGCACGCGCGTGTTGCGAACCACGCGCCGGGCCTTCCAAAACCATTTCACGCACCGCCACACTCGTGGCGCCCAGCCGGCCGCAATGGCAACGTATGGCCAGGCGGTCAGCAGCCAACTCCATTTGCCGAGCGAGGCGATCAGGACCAGTACGGCCAACGTGACGGCAAGGCCCACGACCCAGTCCCATTTCGACCGCCAGGTCCGAAAGGCCAATCTGCGGCGAAGCTGGTGCCAGCGCTGCACGGAACTCTCGGCGGTCGACTGATCGTAGCACGCCGCCAGCAGCATTACGTCGCGAAGCTGAGAAGCGTCGAGCGAACCGATTTCCAGCGGTTCATCCCGGGCGGCCGGGTGCCGCGCCTGCTTCACCTCCAAGATCCGGTCAACCAACTGCGTTATCGCCAGCGACAGAACGGCATCGATGTGGTCCCACAGCCGCCAGTGCTTGAGCATCCGATCCGCGCGGCGGCGCCGGCCGGAAAAACGATCGCGAAACCGATCCAGGAACGGGTTGAAGTCGTCGTACGCCACCACGAGCACCTGGTGGTCGGGATGATCGGCGTTGTAGTCGGCCAGGTGTTGGGCAATTTGCAGCCGAATGGCCGTCTTGCCCGACCCCTTCTCGCCGAATACGACCGAGGTGGCCGGCTCCGACGGATCGCCGTAGATTTTGTCCCACGTGGGGTGATACGTTGTGCGGATACACCCCCCTTTGAATACCAGGTCGGTTTGGGCGTCTTCGTCCGCGAACGGATTCGTGACGATGCCGTGGTGTTCGAGAAACGGTTGAATTTTCATGGAATCGGCCTAATTGTGCAGCAGGACCCAAATAAACACGAACAGGAGGACAATCACCGCCAGAATCAGGATCGAGATTGTGGCGGTCTGGACGGTTCTCGACCGCCGGCGGGACCTGGCTCGACGTGTCGGTGCAGCCGCGCCGTGGATGGGGGGCGCAAGGGACGCGATCGCACCGGGCGGTGGCTCAACCCGACCGGCGCCCAGGGAAGGGAAAACGTCGGAGGCCTCCCGCCAATCCCTCCAACCCTCTCGCCAGACCAGCGAATCGGCGCCGACGCGCCCTTCCTCGATCCAACCACGCATGACCTCCCTGACGGCCGGACCGAACTGACCACCGGAAGAGGGCCGGACGTACCAGACCACGTCGCCGGCCTCGGCCAACGGGTCCGGCATGTCGGCAGAGGCCGACGATGTTGTCGCGGCCGACGCCGTCGTCGGTGATTTCGGTGGTTCTATCGGGGCCGCTGCGGATGGTGTCGCTTCCCCAGCAGCCGGAGTTGGCTGAACTAGCGTGCCCCCGGCAGGTGCCCACTGCTCGGCGGTCGCAGGAGTCGGTGGGCCGACAACGACTTGCTCCGGCAGTGCGGCCGTTTGCGTGACTGCCTGTGTGCCGGGGTGACGTTCGGCCCGATGCTTTCTTGTACTCGTGCGAGTGCTCTCGGTCGGGATCTGGATTTTCGCGCCGCACCGCGGGCAGATTCCCTTCCGGCCGGCCTGAAACTCTTTGACGTTTAGCTTGTGCCCACTGGGACAGTAGAATCGGATACCCATGTCGCCATCCCGTTCGTCGTAGCCGAATTGCAGGCTCTTTCCACTATTATACCTCCCCCCAAATCCGTGTGAAGCTGGAAACCATCAGGCTTTCTGGGCGAAGTCGAGCGGCTTCAGTTCGACCAACTCGGCGAGTCCGGCCTTGGCCAGTTCGAGACCGGTCATGTAGCGGCCGGCGTCGACCCACGTGGCGATCGTATCGGCCGGAACGTCAAGCAGTTCGGCCAGCAGGCGATCCATGGCGGTTTCGAGCTTGCCGAAGTGTTGGGCCCACTGGGCCGCTTCCTCCAGGGCAACGTTCTCTTCGCTCTGCCATTTTATTTTGTGGAACAGCAACACGCTGTACGGCGTGACCAGCCGGCGGCGGCAGGCGGCGAACGGCCACAACGCCGCCGAAGAGCACTCGCCCGCCACGACGGCGGTCGCATGGAGTCCGCGAAGCCGGATCAGCGTGGTCAGCGCCATCGCACAGTAGGGGCTTCCGCCGAGCGAATCGATGTAGAGGATGCAATCTCCACCCGGCTCGACGGCAAGCAGCTTGTCGCACAGATCGTGCTCCTTCTCGGTGAGGTCGCCCACGAGGGCGATCTCGGCGGGGCCTTCACGGTTTGGGTTGTCCATGGGGCGATTCAGCCTTCGGCGGTCGGTTCGTCGTCAGCGGCAACCGACGGCACGATCCAGATCTTCACCTCGCCCTCAATGTCACGATCAACACGGATCTGGATCGTGTACAGGCCGAGTTCCTTGAGCGGGCCGGTCAGTTTCACCTGATTCTCGGTGATGTTGATCTTGTTGCGTTTCAGCGCGGCAACGATCTCCGCCACGCCGACCGATCCATACAGTTGGCCCTCGTCGTTGGCATTTGCC
>JAUWWA010000359.1 GCA_030617125.1 Pirellulales bacterium
CCATGAGCATCGACTACGTGATCGAACGGCAGACATCGTGTCACTGCGACTGTGAGCAAGGTATCAACGAGAAATCACCACACCGACACGAAGGTCGCGGAGAGAAAAACGAGGAGAGAAGAGGAGGGAGAAAAGAGAGAACGGTCCGCATCCTTCGCGTTTTTCTCCTTGCTCCTTTCTCTTCTCTCCTCTGCCTTCCTCAGTTCGACGTATTTGTCGGGTTGGGCGTGGAACTCAACGCCGAAAGGATCTGCAGCAATCCATTGAGGTGCACCATCCGCGGCCCGAAGCGATCGATGAATTCATTGAGCATGAATTCCCCGTCCATCAACGCTTCGGCGTTTTCGCTGATCTCTTGAGTCAGGCTGTCGAGGAACTCGGTTTGGACCTTGCTGAGTGCTTCGGTTGCAGCGCGGCAACTTCGGGCGAGATGCGGATTGGCTTGTTTCCACTGTCCCAACTCGTTGCTGCGCTGTTTCTGCACCGCGCCGAGCTGATTGACCAACTCCTCCAGCAGTTCGTTCTGCCGGTCCTGCGCCACAAGTATCTCGCGCAAGAGCAACGTCTGCTGGTCGTCCGTGTTCCTAAGAGTCGGGGCGGCGCCACGGGTCGTCTGCGATACGTCGATCTGGCTGAACATTGGAGGACGAGTGTGTGGTTGCTGTTGGCTATTCATGGCGTGGGCATTCCTTTCATCTCATCTCATCACTCTAGTATAATCAGGACGTGGTCTGCAAGTCGAGGGGCCCACCCGATATTGTTGCGCTCGCCCTTGCCTCCCTAGCCGAATCCCACGTTAAGTTGGGGGGTATCCTGAACCCTCGGACACTCCGGCCGGCCGGAAATCGTGCAGCAGCGTATTAAAGTCCCAGACCTACACAACCCGATCCACCTGAAGGCTCTTGCGGCGGCGGAAGGCGGAAATCTAGGCAATATGGGCAATCAAGGCATTCTAATGGGCTCCGAATGTGCGAACTCCTCGTTGCCCTTGGGGTTCCTGACCGTGCTGGAACACTCACATCATGGGCTGTTCGGCGGCTACCTGGTGCTGAACACGGCCGGACAGCCCCTGGAATTTCACTGCACGGCGCCGATCCAGCCGAATCGGGCCCAGCAGATCCTGTATGGGCCTACGCTGGACGCGTTTCTCTACGGAGAGCAAATCGGGCGGACGCTGTTGGCCAACGCGACCGCCGAGCCTAGCGTCGTCTGCACCGATCGCCCGGCGGCCTTGGCCGTTCGCGAACACGTTTCCGTGCCGGTGGTGCTGGTCCTTTCCCGAGAGGATTCGGCGGCGGAGCACAACAAGCGAACTTTGCGGTTCGACACGGCCCATGGCGGCGACGGCGCCATGGCGCCGTTTCAACTCGGCCGCAACCGGTTGGCCGTGCCCGAGCGGGCCGACGCCGATCGCCGGCTGATTGCCGAGCGGCTCGGCGAACTCGCCGACTCGTTCGACCTGGCCGAACCATTTGCCCGTATTCGTGAGGCCATTGAGGAAGCCATCCCTACCGCCGCGTAAAGCCGCCGCCGGTGGCGGCGGAATGCAATCACGAATGGACGCGTAGTACCGGCAATTTTCCGCGACCGGTGGTCGCGGCTTTACAACTGCAACCGCGACCGGTGGTCGCGGCCTTACATCATGTCCAACGGCTTTCACCCCAGCGATCCCAACGGCGGTTTCAGTTGGCGCGCGCCGCCACGGCCGACGGTGACAAGCGTCGATCTGCCGGCCGAGATTCCGCGCGTAATCTCAATTCCGATCGCCGCGCCGGTGCTTCGCGTGCGGAGTTTCACCTTTGCCGAGCCCGCCGAAGTTGCCGCCATGCGAGAGGTCTTGCCGGAGGCAGGGCCGCCATCGGGCCGGGCACTCGCGACGCTGGGCGCCGGATCCACTCGCATCAAGCCGCCGGCCGACGTGATCAAGCTCGAAGATCGGCTCTGCTATCTATTGCAGCCGCCGCTCGAGTCGCTGCTGGCCAAGCGATCGCTGTCGTTCCCCTGCCGGCCGTTTCCGTTTCAGTTCGAAGGGATTGCATTCCTGTATCCCCGGCATGCCGCAATCCTGGCCGACGAGATGGGCCTGGGCAAAACCATGCAGGCGATCACCGCCGTCCGGCTGTTGCTGCGTTGCGGCGAGGTGAGAACGGTCCTGCTGGTGTGCCCGAAGCCGCTGGTGACCAACTGGCGACGGGAATTCAGCCTATGGGCGCCGGAGTTGCCGGTCGCGGTAATCGAGGGCGACCAGGCCCGGCGCTGCTGGCAATGGCGACTGCCCGACGTGCCGGTGCGGATCGCCAACTACGAGTTGCTCTGCCGCGATCACCACCTGTTCGAGCACTGCCGCGCCGACGGACAAGCGGCCGTTCATTTCGATTTGGTCGTGCTCGACGAGTCGCAACGGATCAAAAACCGCAGCGGCACGACGAGCCAGGCCGCTCGGGCGATCTCCCGACAGCGCAATTGGGCGCTCACCGGTACGCCGGTCGAAAACAGCACGGACGACCTGGTCGGCATCTTCGAGTTCCTTGCGCCGGGTTTCCTTTCGCCTAACATGAAGCCCCGCAACATGGGTCGAACCATCAGCGACTATGTCCTACGGCGGACCAAGGAGCAAGTGCTCACCGATCTGCCGCCGACGTTGTTCCGCGACGCCGAAATGGCCCTTACGCCCGAGCAGCACGAAAGCTACCGGTTGGCCGAGGACGAGGGCGTGTTGAAGTTGACCGAACTGGGCAAGCGGATATCGATTCAGCACGTCTTTGAACTGGTGCTGCGGCTGAAGCAGATTTGCAACTTCGACCCGGCCACCGGCGCCAGTTCGAAGCTTCTGCGGCTGAGGGCCGACCTGGAAGAAGTCGCCGGCAGCGGACGCAAGGCACTCGTGTTCAGCCAGTGGGTCGGTACGCTTAGGCGGCTTGCGAGGCGGCTTGGCCGCTTCGGCCCGCTGGAGTACCACGGCAAGGTCCCGTCGCGCGAGCGCGACGCGATCGTCCGCCGGTTTTTCGAGGACGACTCGAAACACGTGTTGTTGATGAGCTACGGCGCCGGCGGCGTGGGATTGAACTTGCAGTGTGCCGACTACGTGTTCCTGTTCGATCGCTGGTGGAACCCGGCGGTCGAGGATCAGGCGACCGGCCGGGCACATCGCATCGGGATCGCCGGTCCGGTCACCGTCACACGGTTCCTGATGATCGAGACGATCGAGGAGCGGATCGACCGGATTCTCCGAGAAAAACGGGAGTTGTTCGACACCGTCTTCTCCGGCGCCGAGGCCCATCGCAAGCTCTCGC
>JAUWWA010000138.1 GCA_030617125.1 Pirellulales bacterium
GCGCTCATTGAGCCACCCAAAGACCGTTCATCCAACCGCCAATCCCTCCACTTTCATCGGCAACTCCGAAAATCCGCCCAAATCGCACGGCGGTGAGACATGCGGGCTAGGTCGCGAATTTCATCATCACGAAAAAACGAAAAGACGAAACCACAAAGCAGCGCGAGGCGCCGTGAATCGCCGGCCATCCCACTTTTTCGACCTTTCGTGTTTTCGTGGCAAGAGATCGAGATCGAAACCGCACGGCACGGTATCGCCGTGAGTTCAGCAGAGAGTGCGCTTGCACCGACGCGTTGGAGTTTCGGCGGTGGCGCGAGCACCCGCTAGAAGATCCCCAGGGCCGTGAGGCTGTATCGGACGATGAGCCCGGCCGCTACGACGCTGACCATGCTCATCAGCTTGATGAGGATGTTCAGGCTGGGTCCGCTGGTGTCCTTGAACGGGTCGCCGACGGTATCGCCGACCACGGCCGCGCGATGGGCGTCGGTTCCCTTGCCGCCATGCGCGCCGGCTTCGATGTATTTCTTGGCGTTGTCCCAGGCGCCGCCGGCGTTGGCCATGAAGATGGCCATGCAGAAGCCGCAGGTCAGCGCCCCGACGAGCAATCCGATCACGCCGGCCACGCCTAAGAGCAACCCAACCGCCACCGGGGCTAGCAGGCCGAGGACAGAGGGGAGGATCATTGCCCATTGGGCCGCTTTAGTGCTGATGGCCACCGGGGTGGCGTAGTCGGGCGTCTCGGTGCCCTGCATGATGCCCGGCTTCTCGCGGAACTGGCGGCGCACCTCTTCGACCATGCCGAAGGCTGCGCGGCCGACCGCTTTCATCGTCAGCGCGCAGAAGATGAAGGTGGCCATCGCGCCGAGGAACAAGCCGACGAGCACCTTCGGGTTCATCAGGTTGCAACTGTAGTAGGTCATCCAGTCGAGCATGGTGGCCTTTTCCACCGCGACGAGTGCATCGCCGCTGGCGGCGAACTTCGCCTGCCGCTCATCTCCCACGATGAAGTCCACCTCGCCTCCGCCTTGCGGGGCCGCAACGATCGCTCGAACCGGCACCGGCCCGTTGCTCGTGTCAAGCGATTCCCAGGGATCTTTCACGGCCTCGCGGCGGATGTCCTGGGGCATGGCCAGGTAGCCGGTAATCGTGGTCTCGAATTCGCCGTTGTCGTTTTTCCCCTCGTGGACATAGGCGGCGAACTGGTCGTTGAGCTTGTACCAGCCGGGCGCGGCTTCTTCCAACGCGTTGTCGCCCCAATGGACGAAGCCCATACGGACCTCCTCGACGTACGCGGCCAAAAGGGCCAAGGCCGTCAGCGCGGCCGAGCCGATGGCGAATCCCTTGCCGGTGGCGGCGGTGGTGTTGCCGAGACTGTCCAGCGCGTCGGTCCGCTGGCGGACGATCGGCTCCAGCCCGGCCATCTCGGCGTTTCCGCCGGCGTTGTCGGCGATCGGACCGTACGCGTCGGTCGCCAGCGTGATCCCCAGCGTGCTGAGCATCCCCACCGCGGCGATGCCCACGCCGTAGAGCCCCAAGGCGAACCAGGTGGCGTCATTGAAGTGGCCCTGGCAGCCGAAGCCGAACGCGGTGAGCATGGCCGCACACACGACGATCACCGGGAACCAGACGCTCTTCATCCCGTCGGCAATGCCGCCGATGACGATCGTCGCCGGACCGGTCAGCGCCTGGTCGGCGAGCTTTTTCGTCGGGCTGAACTCGTCGCTGGTCGAGTACTCCGTCCATTTGCCGATGAGCCATCCGGCCAGCAAACCGGTTACCACGCTGCACGCGATACTGGGCACAAAACCGAAGATCATAAACTCCGGCAGCAACCACCAGGAAAGGCCACAAGCGACGACGATGATTCCCAGCGTGGAGAGATTCACACCCCGGGCCAGGGCCTTCAGCAGGGCTTTTTGGGTGGCCGATTCTTCGGTGCGGACGGCATAGATGCCGCCGATCGACAGCAGGATGCCCATCCCGGCGAGCACCATGGGTAGGAACAACGCCCGAAGCTGCATCTCCATGATCGAGGCATTGGACCCGACTTCCTTAAGCAACTCGCCACTGGCGAACGCCGCGACGCCCAAGGCCGCCGTGGCCAGGATCGAGCCGCAGTACGACTCGTAGAGGTCGGCGCCCATGCCGGCCACGTCGCCGACGTTGTCGCCGACGTTATCGGCGATGGTGGCCGGGTTGCGCTTGTCGTCCTCGGGGATGCCGGCTTCGACCTTGCCGACCAAATCGGCGCCGACGTCGGCCGCCTTGGTGAAGATGCCGCCGCCGACACGCGCGAACAGCGCCTGGCTGCTGGCCCCCATCCCGAAGCAGAGCATCGTGACGGTGATTTGGACCAATGTCCACTCGCCGTCGAAGCCGAACATGTCTCCGAGCCATGGCGAGACCCAGTAGAGGGCGGCGAACCACAACGCGATGTCGAGCAATCCCAGGCCGACGACGGTCAGTCCCATGACGGCCCCGGAGCGAAAGGCGACTTGCAGGCCCTGGTTGAGGGATTTTTGTGCCCCGGCCGCCGTTCGGCTGCTGGCCCAGGTGGCCGTTTTCATGCCGCACCAGCCGGCCAGCCCGGAGAAAAACCCGCCCGTGAGGAACGCGAACGGCACCATGACGTTCTGTACGTGCAGATAGAACGCCAGGACCGCCAGCAGAATGAAGATGACCACGAAAAAGAGGAACACGATCTTGTACTGCTGCCACAGGTACGCGTCGGCGCCGGTGCGGACGTGGGCGGCGATTTCAATCATCTCCTGGTTGCCTTCGTCGGCGGCCATCATCTCCTTGAAGAATCGGTAGGCGAATACCAACGCCGTGATGGCCGCGATCATCGCGATTGCCCAAAAAGCCACCAACATCCAATAATTCACGAACATGACGACCTCCCTCTTGTCTACTGTTCCGACGACCCTGGGCGACCGGCCCGACAACTTGCAAAGCGAAGCATTGTACAGGCCCCCCGTTCACCTTGTCAACCAGCGGGCGGCGACCGTGCCGGCGATCCTTTTCGTTCTCGCGCTCTGGGATGGGGGACTGGTGGCTGAGCGTAGGGAAGCACCGTCGAAGTTGGTTGGGTAACGCTTCGCTTTGTCCCAGCCACCCAACCGCATGAATGCGGTCACTACGGACGGTCGACCCGTGCCCCCCCGTACGAGGTATTCTCGGTTGCACCTGCCCCCAATTTGGGTTTTCTGCTTGGCTTTCTTGTGCAAACCGACTAAGCTGTATAAAAGGTGCCGGCGGGAAGTTTCTTGCTATGCACCAGAAGAAAACGACCATACCCGGAGGACTGGAATCATGAAATTCGGTTTTCGAAGTCTGCGCGCATCACGGCTCGCCGTGGTGGTCGCGTTGTTGTTGACGACGTCGCTGGTTTTTGCGGCCGAACGCCGCGGCCGGCGGCCCAAGTTCGGCGAGTACAACCCCGACGACAAGACGGTCGAGATGTTCGGCGCCATCGATAACGGCGAGATCACCGTGAAGCTGATCCCGAAGGATTCGACGCTCTGCCGGGTGATGATCGAGAACAAGACATATCGCTCGCTGAACGTGAAGCTGCCCGGCGCTTTTGCCGGCGTGCCGGTCCTGGCCCAGTTCGGCGGTGGCGGTTTCGGCGGCGGAGGCCGCGGCGGCGGCGGCGGCGGCTTCGGCGGCGGCGGCGGGCAGAGCTTCGGCGGCGGCATGGGCGGCGGCATGGGCGGCGGCATGGGTATGGGCGGCAGGGGCGGAGGAGGAATGTTTAACGTGACCCCGGAGAAGGTCGGCGCGTTCAAGGTCACCACCGTTTGCCTCGAACACGGCAAGGACGAGCCGCGACCCAGAATGAAGTATGAAATCAAACCCATCGCCGAGTTCACCGGCAAGACGGAAGTCCATGAACTCTGCCGCATGCTCGGCGCCGAGCGGATCAACCAACGGGCGGCCCAGGTCGCCGCCTGGCACCTGAGCAGCGGCATGAGCTTCGAGCAACTCGCCGCCAAGCGGCTCCGCTTCGCCAACGGGACGAGCAGATCGTATTTCACACCGCAGGAACTCCAGGCCGGCATGCAGGTGTCGGCCGTGGCGGCCAAACTGGCCCGGCAGCGCCACGAAAGCCCCGGCGAAAACAGCTCGGCGAGCTTGAGGTGATGCGATCGCCCTATGGAATAGGATTTCAGGGCCCCCAAGGAACACATAATTTCAGAAGGAGTCTTTTGTCATGTACGCGTTTCGATATCTCGTTCTGCCGGCCGTGGTGTTGCTCTGTGCCGTGTCGGTTACTGCGGAAGACTTTGTCCTGGGACAGATGTACGGAAGCGGTGTGCACGCCTATTTCTCCGCCGCGAACACGCGAGACGCCGCCCAGACACAGCAACAGTACCTCAAAGCGCACGAGTACTTAACCTCCGCCATCGACGGCGGCACGAACGATCCGCGCGCCTATTACTTCCGCGGCTTGGCCTATATCAAGCTCGGGCGTCCGGCGGAAGCCGAACTGGATTTCAAGAATGGCGCCGAACTGGAAAGCGGCGACCTCAACCGGCTCTACAACGTGGCCAGATCGCTCCAGCGAATCCAAGGCCACGAGCGACTGGCACTGGAAAACTATCGCGTCAAGGCCAGAATGGCCGCGCTGAAAGAGGCCGAAAGGATCCGCCGGGTACGTTACGAGCAAATTCGGGTGGAGGAATCGCGCGTGTTGGACGATCAGGCGGCCGAAGCGCCGGAGGCGCCCGCCGACGTGGCGACGCCGCCGGCCGACGCCGATCCGTTCGAGGTCGGCCCGAAAGATCGGTCGCCGTTGGTACCAGCCGTTGAAGAGCCCGCTGCGGAACCCATCGAGAAACCTGTCGCAATACCCATTGAAAAACCTACGGCCGGACCCGCTGAGCCGCCGGCCTTCGAGGGACCCGCCGAACCCGCGGTCCAACCGCCCGGCGCGAAGCAACCCGGCGGCGTGCTGGGAGCCATGGGCCGTGCGCTGAGAAAAGCCGTCGGCGGCGAAGACAAAGGAACCGTCAAACCTGCCGTTCCGGTCGATATCCCGGGTCCGCCCCAAGAGGCAGCCCCGGTCGACGACGATCCGTTTGCCGAAGAGGGGCCGGTTCCACCCGGCAAGAAGCCCGCCCCGGCTAAAGAGGCGGCGCCGGTCGACGACGATCCGTTCGCCGAAGACGTACCCGTTGCTCCCGCCAAGAAAGCCGCTCCGCCCAAGAAGACGGTTCCGCCCAAGAAGGCAGCTCCGCCCGAGAAGGCCGCCCCGGCCGACGACGATCCGTTCGCTCTAGACGAACCGGCGCCGGCGCCGAAGCAACCGAAGAAGATGGCCGATCCCGGCGATCCGTTCAGCGATTGAGGCGTGGCGCCGCTGCCCGGTATTTCGGACAAACCGCCTCCCGCATTCCGTTCCGCAGGCGAACTACCGCCCACTCTCCCGGCGTGAATACCGCCCGGCGGCCCAGCAGACGGCGTTGGCCAGCAAGCGGAGGAACCGGGAATTGCGGATGTCGTCCGGGCGGCCTAGCGAGGTGCAGAATAGCCGCGCACCGCCGTGCTGGCGAATCCAAGCGACCGGCCGCCTGCGGCCCACCGACGTGCCCACAAGCAGCACTCGGCCATCGGCGGGGATTTCGCACGGTGCGTCGAAACCGAGGCGCGAGTGAAACGGCTCGACGCCGGCCAGCAGCGGATGCTCCTTGGCCCCTTCGGCGATTTCGACCTCGACGGCCTCGCCTTCATCGCGAGCGTCGCCGTCGCCAAACACTGTGCCGGCCAGTTCGGCGTGATTCTCGAAGATCAAGCTGCCAATCTGCCCGCCGACGACGATGATCTCCCC
>JAUWWA010000098.1 GCA_030617125.1 Pirellulales bacterium
CCCGACGGCGTGCGTCCTTTGAGCAAGACCGAATTTGGCAGAAAATGCCATCCTTTCGATACGGCCACCAGACCGTTGACGACCACCGGCGCCGCCCCGAGAAGTCCCAGCGCAAGGGCCTCCCAAATCCGCCGGCGGATCGCGAGCAGCAGACACACCACACCGATCATCAACGCGCCCTCGTAACGGGTCATCGTGATCAGTGCAGGCAAGGCGAAGTAGCACACGGTGGTGCCGCGTGAAAGGGGGCTGCTTTCAAGATTTCGGGAAGTCGATTTCGCAGCCAGGTAGAGAAACGCCATCGCCAGCAGCACGTGCAGCGTATGTTCCATGCCGGTGAAGACGATCGCCGGCAGGGGCGTACAGAACACGATAATCAAGAGACAAACGAAGTTCAACCAAGGCAAAATGCCCTGCGTGCTCAACAGGACGTAGGCCACCCACACCACGGCCGTGGCGCACAGAACGTTCAGCGCCAGCGGGACCAGGGCGTTGGCCCCCAACACCAAGTACGTGGACGCCAGCAACAACGGCCAGCCGATCGAGGAGGAGGAGGAGGAATAGGCGTACCGCGTGACCCCGGCCACGCCGTGCTCGGCGAGGTTCTTGGCCCACGCCATGTGGATGTAGGGGTCATCGAGCACGTAGGTGAAGTGGCCGTCGTTCCGCTCGATCGCTGCGGCCAGACACGCCCCCAAGACGGTGTAAAGCACGAGCAGTGCGGCCGCTGCCGGCCAGTGGTTCCCGATCGTCCTCACGCCATGTCTCAGAGGTTTTCGTGTCGGTAGTTTCGCCCCGCCGCCGGACAGGTCCGGTCCGCCGAAGGGACGGTGGCCGGCGGTGTACACCGGCGGCGGAAATCAATACACCAATTCTCTCTACCCCACAAGGTCGTTTGCCGGGTCACGGCAACCGAGCCCCGTGCCACCCCTGATGAAAGGGTGATGGCAAGTCCGCCACAAACGAGAAACCGAGAAAAACACCACGGCACGGAGCACACGGAAAATGCGAGAACCACGGATTTCCATCGGCAAGCGGCGGCCCGAGGACATCGCTTATCACCTAACCGTCTGTGCGAGAGTCCGCTGTGCTTAACAACCAACAGCCATAAGTCGTTGCCAAGACTAACGTTAAGCTCCGTGCTCTCCGTGTCTCCGTGGTGAACATAGTGTTGTAGTACTAAGTGCCGGCCGGGACTTCCCAGGGGGGGTATCGCCGGTGAAGGCAGCAAGCTGTGACCCGGGAACCCTGTCCAGCCGGACATCGTATACCCGCCGGACGAACTCGGCGCCCCACCGGGCAGCTACTTTGTCGACCACCTTCAAGAGCGTCGCTTCCTGGGCGACGACCACGTCTGCCGGGAACCGTTCCAGCAATCGCTCGACCACGGCGGCAAAACGGTTCTCGGCAAAATAAGTACGCACACCGTGCTCTAGCAGCCGCAGATAGTACCGTCTAGGGTGCTTCAACTCGGCCAGGAACCGGCGCAGCCCCTTCTTGCGGTGTTGTAAGGCGTAACGATGGATTTTCACCTTACCCCGGAAGTAGTGTTCTTCGTCGCGGCACCGAAAACCACTCACCAGGGTAACCTGGTTGCCCGCCTCGGCCAGGCGCCGGGCTCGGTCGTATACGGCCGGGTCGATTTCATCGTTGTCGCCACTGATGACCAGGATTCGCCTGGCGGGGCGTTTGATGTCGCCGGCAGCCCTCCTCTGGTACGTCTCCTTGTACGTCTCAGACAGGATCCGCTGAAGCTTGCGATTGAAGTTCTCCGGATTCAGCATACGATCGATTGCGAGCCGTCGCCTGACCAGCGACTTGCCCTTGAGCACGGACCGCTTGACGTACATGACCGTTCGGGAAGCCTTCCGTTGGTCGATCAGGTTGTTTTCCCTGCAATAGTCGTAGAGCTTCGCGCCGGGCAAGGGATAGAACACCGAGACCTGGACTAGGTCTGGAGCAAGCCGCCGATTCAGCCGGACTGTCGCTTCGGTCAATGCGTCGTCGTGCTCGAACGGGTAGCCGATCATGTTGAACGAGCTGACGAGCATACCGGCATTTTTCAGCAGCGCGAAGGCATGCTCGATCTGCTTGTTCGACATGTGCCGATTGAGCCATTCGCGGCGGAACGCCTCGTCGCCGCATTCCACGCCCATGGCAACGTAGCGGCAGTTGGTCTCCTGGAGCAACTTCGCCACTTTGTCGGTCACGTGCTCCACGCGGATCATGCAACCGTACGGAACGGCCACCTGCCGGCGAACTGCACGAAACAACTCGGCGGCGTAGTCCTTGTCCCAAAGGATCATTTCGTCGCCGAAGTGGAACATGTGCGGCCGACACAGGTCGCGGAGATACACCAATTCATCGACCACCTCTTGCACGGGTCGCAATCGGAGGTACCCTTTGCCGTAATGCTTCAAGTACACGCCGTTGCAGCAGTAACTGCAATTGTAAGGGCATCCGCGGGTGGCGTGGGCAAAGGTGATGCCCGCGGGGGAAATCAGCGATCGCTTGTGGAACAAGTACCACGGAAACGGCGCGACGGAGGCGAGATCCTCGGCCGGCCGAACCGGGTTAATCACCACCTTGCCGTTGCGGCGATATCCGAGGTTCCTGACCCGGTAAAGCGACTCGCCGCCAAGGTGATCGAGGAAATCGAGCACCATCGACTCGCCCTCGCCGATGCAAATGTAGTCGATCTCCGCGTGCTTCTCGAGGATCTCTCCCCCTACGGCCGTCGCGTGGGTGCCGCCCATGAGAATGGGAATGTCTGCCTGACGCTTCACCCGGCCGATCAAGTCCAGGGCCTGGGGAAAAAGCGTACTCATCGAGGAAATCATCAGGACATCGAAGTCCCCCCGGCACACACGCCAAGCGACTTCTCGGACGCTTTGATAGAACGTGTCGAAGAAGGTCACCGAATGTCCGGCCCGAATCATCGATCCCGCAACGTAGCCGACCCCGCGACCTACGAAACGCGAGCCGTTGATGTAGGCAAAGGCAATCTTCATCTTCGAGTGGAATCGTTCCGGCGAAAAGCCCAGGCCTGCTCGGTGAATAGGGCCGCTGACGCTAATCTGCCACGAGGGGGGCAAGACTGTAGCAGGATCCTCCGGGAGAGTCAACGCCGTTTGCGATTTGCACCAACTGGGGGGTGAGGGCGGCCAAGTGGAACATCCCGCGTTGCCACTACGCCACGATATTGTCCAACGCCCCCGCACTGCGGTGCGGAACCAGATCCTCGCCGCGTACGTTCAACGTTCCGGATGCGTTTCCTCGGGCAGGCGTTGGAGAACGAATTCATAGACCCGGCGTGCGACGTCCAACGCGGCCCTGGCCTCGGTGATTGTCGGCGAGGGACCAGGACGGGGATAGCGGAATTTCGCGGCGTATTCGGTAAGTGGTTCCGCATCGTGGCGCCACTGTTCGAATGCGCCGTCTTCTTCGACACATAGATTCAGAAGATACCGGATGCGATGGGTCCACTCGAACTCGATGTCCTGATGAATCAAGAACCCCTTGAGTGCCTTTTCGACCGCCTGCTGACACTGGAAACAGGCGGATTCGCACAGCGGTGGATCAGCGGTCAAGGCTAGTTCGGCGCCGCGCAGGTCAAGGTGCGCCTTTTCCAGCCACTGCCGGACTAGTTCCAGTTCGGGCGACATACAACCGTTTCCCTTTGCGAATGACGGTGCCGGGCAGCGAGAGCCGCACCGGCGCCCATTTGTCCATCTCGCTGCGATGAAACACCACGATATCGACCGGCACCAGAATGCCCCACAGTGCCGAGTCGCCCCGAGTGGCCAGCTTGTGATGATCGCCCGCACCATCGGGCACCACAACCAGAATGTCCAGATCGCTGTGCTTGTGCGGCGTTCCGCGCGCGTGCGAACCGAACAGGTAGATTTCCAGCGGGTGGAGCGTCTCCACCAACCGGTTGACGATCTCATCGAGCAGACCCGGCGGGATTTCTTTCATTACTTCACTGTATCGAATTCGCCCGACCAGATCAAGCCCCTTCGACGTCTCCGGTGTCGAGGCCAAGTATCCCGTGTTGCCGTAATACTACGTCGTTGCCGAACGGCCACCGACGGCGATGCGTCGCGAAAACGCCCGGTTCCGCTCGGATCGGTTCTGCTCCTCGGGGCCGGTTCCTGTGTAGAAGTTGCCAGGAAATGCCGCCCGTGGCCCTTCCCTTAGCGGCAGGGCGCCCTATAATTAGTTTAGTCCACGGGACCCCTCGACTCTTCCCCTCGAGACTACACCTGAGTATACTGATGACCAGGGGGGATAGCTACTATGTGCCCGTCACGTCCGCGCCACGACACCCATCGAATCTCACGCTTTGAAGCTGTGGAGCCGCGGCTGTTCTTGTCTGGCGACGCCGTCGCCGATTTCTGGATCGATGACTACATCGAGAACCAGCCTCACGGCGAGGTCCACACCACGCTGGCCGACGCCCATGATCTGACCGGACTGACTCAAGCCCGGGAGGAATATGGCTTCACCGGCGGCGGCCAAACGGTTGCGGTAATCGATACGGGCATCGCCTATACCCACTACGCCTTAGGCGGCGGGTTCGGGTCGGGGTACCGCGTGGTCGGCGGGTTCGACTTCACCGACGAGCACGACGCCGACCCCTACGACGACGGCGCCAGCGGATCGCACGGCACGCACGTGGCCGGCATCATCGGCAGCAGCGACTTCGGCAGCACAGGCGTCGCGACGGAGGTCGACCTGGTCGCCCTGCGCGTGTTCAACGACGCCGGGCAGGGATACTTCAGTTGGGTCGAGGAGGCTCTCGGGTGGGTCCATAACAACCGCTTCGCCTTCGAGAACCCCATTACCACGGTGAACCTCTCGCTGGGCAATAATTCCAGCGCCGACACCGTGCCCGACTGGGCCACGCTGGAGGACGAATTCGCCCAACTCAAGGCGGACGGGATCTTCATTTCGGTGGCGGCCGGGAACAACTTCACCACCTATGGCGAGCCGGGGTTGAGCTATCCGGCCGTCAGCCCGCACGTCGTGCCGGTGGCGGCGGTCGACGACAACGGCGCGCTGAGCTACTTCTCGCAGCGCGACGAACACGTGATCGCCGCGCCGGGCCGGAGTGTGCGAAGCACCGTGCCCGACTATGTCGGAGACGGCAACGGCGTCGACGACGATTTTGCTCGATACTCCGGTACGAGCATGGCCGCGCCGTACGTGGCCGGCGCGAGTGTTCTGCTGCGCGAAGCGTACGCGTTCGCCGGCATCACCGACGTAACGCAGCAGACCCTCTACGACCTGATGGTCAGCACGGCCGACACGATCTTCGACGCGGAAACCGGCCTGAGCTACTACCGGCTGAACCTCGACGCCGCCATGGACGCCGTCATGCCGGACGACGAGTTCGGCTCGACCGCCGCCGCCGCCTACAACCTCGGCGCGGTCACCGACACCGCGTCGCTTAGCGGCATCATCGGGCAGCTCGACGATCAGGACTGGTTCACCTTTACCGCGGGCGCCTCGGGCGCGGTGACGTTCGGCCTCGACACCGACGACGGCATGCTCGCCAATTGGGAACTCGCCTCCGCCGGAGTCGGCACTGCGGCAGTTGACGGCAATGTCTTCTCGTTCGGCGTAACGGCCGGGCAAACGTATACTGTCGGCCTCAGTAGCCAGTCCGGGCTGGCGCACTACACGCTCGAGATGAACCTCGAACCCACCGTCGAGCAGACCGATTGGGGTACCGTGCTGCAAGGCTCTTTCGACGGCTACCAGGTCGACGGCGACGGCCATCAGTTCACGCTCACCACGGCGGCCGACGGCGTGCTGACGATCGAGGCGTTCTTCGACCACGCCGCCGGCGACGTCGATCTGCAACTGTTCGACGCCGACGGCCGGCGCGTCGGCGCGAGCTACTCGACCGGGAATACCGAACGCATCGACGTTACCGTCGCCGCCGGCGATACGCTCACGCTCCGAGCGAGCATCTACGGCGGCGGCGTGAACGACCAGGTCGATTTCCGCGTGACCAACCTTGTCGCGCAAAGCGGCGACGCCGTTTACGTCTCGGGCACCGACGCCGACGACGTCTTCACTTTCACGGCCGGGGCGGTTCACCAGGTGACTATCAACGGCGTTGCATATGCGTTCGACGCCGCGACCGTGCGATCGATCACGTTCGACGGCGGCGCCGGCGCTGATTCGGCCGCCCTCACCGGCACCGACGCCGACGAATCGACCGTGCTGCGTGTCGGTTCCGCCGAACTCAGCGGGGCGGAGTATCGGGCCGCGGCGACCGGCGTCGAAACCGTTGTCGTCTTCGGCGGCGGCGGCGCCGACGTCGCCACGCTCTACGATTCCGCCGGCGACGACACTTTCGTCGGCGCGCCCGGCTTCGGCCTGATGTACGGCGACGGGTTCGACAATCGCGCGATCGGCTTCGAGGAGGTCTTCGCCTATGCGTACGCCGGCGGTTACGACATGGTGCGGCTGTACGATTCCGCCGGAAACGATACCTTCGTCGCCACGCCAACCTACGGCGGCATGTTCGGCGACGGCTTCGCCAACCATGCCCGAGGGTTCGACGCGGTGCACGCCTTCGCCACCGCCGGCGGGCACGACAAGGCCAAGCTGTACGACTCCGCCGGAGATGATCTTTTCGATGCCAACCCGATCGAAGCGATGCTCTCCGG
>JAUWWA010000182.1 GCA_030617125.1 Pirellulales bacterium
GCACGAGCAAGAAAATCCGTTCCAGGAGGCAAAACTCCGAAAACCTGAAAAATCGATTCAACCTTGAGCCGTTGGGAGCCGATAATGCAGGAAAACTGTGAGTAGCTAACCTGCTGTCAAACTGGAGCAACTGTACTGAGTTTGACGGCGATCACAGGACAGGCTCATGGCTCGCACCTACGCCGGAATTCTCGGGCTCTTGGCGTTTCTGACGTCGCTAGCACATGGCTTGATGCACGGTGCCGGCGGTGTTTCGGTTCTATGGACCGCATGGTGTTGCTTGCTGCTGTTTGCACTAGTCGGATGCGTGATCGGCTGGGTTGCCGAGTGGATTGTGGAAGATTCGGTTCACGGTCGGATTTCGGCCGAGTTGGCCGCCAGGCAAGCTGCCAGGACGCCGCAACTCGCCGCCGAAGGCGAATGAGCCGGAAGTAGTCAACGAGAAGGATCTCAGACAACCGGTGTGACACGCGCACCATCATGGAGGAGAATATGGCAACCACTGTCGCACCCGATGACATCGCCGAACTGTGGGTGGACTTCAAGAGTGACATGTCCAATCAGGAGCTTCGCAACCGGCTGATCGAAATCTACCTGCCCCTGGTGAAGTACAACGGCGAGCGGATCTGGGCACGCCTCCCCGAGGGGGTCGAGTTGGACGACCTTGTCTCCGTTGGCGTATTCGGACTGATGGACGCCATCGACGCCTTCGACCTCTCGCGCGGCGTGAAATTCGAGACCTACTGCGTGCCGAGAATCCGCGGCGCCATGCTCGATGAGCTGCGAACCATGGACTGGGTCCCGCGGCTGGTTCGTTCCAAAGCCAGCAAACTCAACGAGGCTCTTAAGAAGCTCGAAGCCCGGTTCGGCCGGCAACCCAGCGACACCGAGTTGGCCGACGAGTTGGGCATCACCATCCCGGAACTCGAGAAAATGATCCTCGAGGCCAACGCCGTCAATCTCATTAGCCTCAACAAGAAGTGGTATGAGACGGACAGCTACAAGGACGTCCGCGAGATCGACATCCTCGAAGACAAGAAGGGCGAGGACCCCACCAAACGCATCCAGAAGAACGACCTGATGCGTCTGGTTACCAAGGGACTCAATCGTAACGAGCGTCTGATCATCATCCTCTATTACTACGAGGAACTGACGATGAAGGAGATCGGCGCGACGCTCGATCTCTCCGAAAGCCGCGTCAGCCAGATGCACAGCTCGATCGTGCAGCGCCTGCAGCACCAACTCGGCCCGCGCCGGCCGGAATTCGGGTCGTAGCCTATTCGCCCCGCAGCTTCAAGCCGTGCAAGGCAAGCTTCTCGCGGACCTCGTTGAGGCTCGTCACGCCGAAGTTCTTGCACTCCAGGAGATCGTCGCCAGTGCGTCGCAGAAGGTCGCCGACGGTGTTGATCCCCAGCCGGATCATGCACTTTCTGGCGCGGACCGAAAGGCCCAATTCGGTGATGGACTGCGCGAGCGTGGCCTGTTCGTCGGCCGTGAGTTCCTCGGACTCGAGCAGCTCGGGGGCCTCCCGCTCGTGGGCAAACTGCCCCAGCCGTAGCCCTTTGCCGGTGAGCATCTCGCGGATTTCGACCAGACTGGTCTCGCCGAAGTTCTTGCTGGCGAGCAGTTCCTGCTCAGTGCTTCGGCAGAGGTCGCCGAGCGTCATGATGCCCATCTTTTGGAGACAATTACGGCTGCGCACCGAGAGTTCAAAGTCGGTGACCGGGATACTCAGCATCTGGCCCATCCGGTCGCGCTTCTTCTGGGCGTCCTCGTCGTAGTACTGATCGGTGGCGGCCTCGGTGTCGCGGATGAACAGCGCGGCTCGGGCGTTGTCGGGATAGATGTCCAAAACTCGCTGGTAGCACTGGGCCGCACGCTCGTACTGCTCGCGGTCTTCGTACAACAGCCCCAGATTCAACAGCATGCCGACATGCGAGGGAAACCGATTGGTGGCGTGTTCATACAGTTTCAGGGCGGTATTGTCGTTGCCGCGCCGATCGTTCTCCAGCGCAAGGCCGAACAAGGCACTGGGATGGTCGGGATCGGCTTCCACGGCCCGCTCGTAGAGCGCGACGACTTCGTTGGGGTTACTGCCCAATGCGGCAACGGTCGCCGCCCGCTGCGCGAGGTACTCAGCCGTCTGCTCAACGGCCCCCGATAGCGAATCGAGAGTGGCCAACGCAGCGGTCGGATCGCCGGCGTAACGGCGGACCTCGGCCTTGCCCAAGGCACACTCATCCTTGGCGTAGCCGGCCGTTTCCGCGGCGGTGTAACTCTGCAAGGCGGCGTCGTACCGTCCACAGGCGAAACAGGCCTTGGCGAGGTAGAATTGGGCCAGCGCCCCGCCGTCGCCCTGCCGGAGCACTTCGATCGCCTTGTGGTATCGCCCGAGCAGGTAATGGCACACGCCCAGCCGGACATTGCTGGCCGGGCTGTGCTCGCTTTTGACCTCCAGTTCGGCCGCCGCCTCGCGTAGCAACCGGTAGTTGGAATAGTCAGCCGCTGTCGCCTCGGCAATTTGCCGGATCTGCGGTGGCCCAAACGAGCCATCGTAAAGAACCACTTGCTTCAGGTCGGATTCCGTGGTTTGCGCCATTGCCGATCTCTCCGTAGGAAGTGCCCAAAAGCCAGCGGTGGGAGTCGAACCCACAACCCCCGCATTACGAATGCGGTGCTCTGCCGATTGAAGCTACGCTGGCGGTCGGTCTTCGGCGGCTGACAAACCTTGTAGAATACGAGAATCGGGCCGTTGCGTCAATGGCCGGCTGAGGCCGTCTTGTTGTCGGCCTTCTCCACCCAGGGCACCGATTTGGCCTCGGCGTCCTGCATGACTTGGTTGGTCTCGTCGGCCATGGTCACATGTACCCTGCTTGTGGTTACACGCAAACCGTCCGCCTTGAGGTAGCCCCCCACCCGATGGAACTGTAGCTTACTCCGAGGACGCAAGGCGGGGTTTTCGAGGGGTCCGGGGGTGCGGACCGAAACTCCGCGCCTCTGTGCCCCAAACAGGGGGATTGGCGGTCAGAGATCAGGACTGGTTGTCCATCAATTCTGACCCGATGTGTTTGGCGGGACAGCAACACGGTGCGTGGCAATCGGGTTTGAGCGGACAACGTTGCCGCCGCGCCAAGCCTGGATTATTCACAAGAGGTGTAGCAGAAGCTTTCAGCCTTTGGGTGGGCAACACACGTTAGCGAAAATCTCGCGACTGAGCCCCTAACTCCCGCAGTCGGTCCGATAGATTTTCCAACTTCGTCGTCAACACGTGGATAACCTGTCCTCGGCGTTGCAGCCGTCCGTGGGCGAGCAACACCGTGGCGCCCAAGGCGGCCGGGCGGTCGCGCTTCCAGACGTCGGGGCGGACGATCAGGTTGGCCGTGCCCGTCTCATCTTCCAGCGTGACGAATGTGATCCCCTTGGCCGTGCCGGGACGCTGGCGGACCAACACGATCCCGGCCACGCGGACCGGCCGGTTGTTCGGCCAGGTGCTCAGCGCAGCGGCCGGCGCGACCTTCATCTTGTCGAGGCCCGGGCGAAGGAACTCAATCGGATGGGCCCTAAGCGACAGCCCGGCGGTGCGATAGTCGGCCAGGACCTCTTCGGCCGGCGACATTTCGGGCAGGGCCGTTTCCGTCTCGTGGTCGGATTCGAGGTTGGCCAGCAGCGGCAGTTCGTTGGGGTCTTGCCGCAACGCATGCCAGAACGCCTCGCGCCGATCGAGCTTCAACGACCCGAACGCACCGGCCTTGGCCAACCGCGAAATCACCGAACGGCTCAGGCTGGTGCGCCGAGTGAACTCGTCGAGCGAACGAAACGGGCGGTCGCCGCGAGTACGTTCGATGCGTTCGGCGTGTGCCGATGCGAGACCGTGCAGCATGTTGAAGCCCAAACGCAACGCGAAGGAGGAACGAGGAAAGGGGAAGGAAGAAAGAGGGATGATTGATGATGCATGAGGGATGATTGGGGATTGGGGGATCGGGATTGGGGCATCGGGATTCGGGGATCGGGGATCGGGATCATCCATTTGCAATTTGCAATTGTTTTCCTTAGCCGCCGTGCCGGCGGCTGCTAAACGGTCGGTATTTGAACCCTGAACCCTGAACCCTGAACCCTGAACCCTTTCCAGCGTGCAATCCCACTTACTGTAATTCACGTCGATCGGCAGCACTTCAACGCCATGCTCCCGGGCGTTGCGCACCAGTTGGGCCGGGGCGTAAAAACCCATCGGCTGACTGTTCAGCAGCGCGGCCGTCAGTGCCGCCGGATAGTGGTACTTCAGCCAGCACGAGGCATAAACCAGCAGCGCGAAGCTGGCCGCATGCGACTCGGGAAAGCCGTAATCGCCGAAACCGCGAATTTGGGTAAACACCGCCTCGGCGTATTTTGGCGAGAAGCCCTTGGCTCGCATCCCGCCGATCAACTTTCGGCGAAACCGATCGATCAATCCCGGCCGGCGCCACGCGCCCATCGCGCGGCGAAGCTGATCGGCCTCGCCGGGCGTGAATCCGGCCGCCACCACCGCCAGTCGCATCGCCTGCTCCTGAAACAGCGGCACACCGAGCGTCTTTTCCAGCACGCCGCGGACCGCCTCGTTGGGATACGTGACGCGCTGTTCACCGTTGCGGCGGCGCAAATACGGATGCACCATGTTCCCCTGGATCGGTCCGGGCCGCACAATGGCCACTTCGATCACCAGGTCGTAAAAGCATCGCGGCCGCAACCGGGGCAACATGCTCATCTGGGCGCGGCTCTCGATCTGGAAGGCGCCCATCGTGTCGGCGCGCCGGATCATCTTATAGACCGCTTCGTCGCCCTCGGGAATGTTCGCCAGGGTGAGCTTTTTGCCGTAGTGCCGCCGCACGAGCTGAAAACACTTGCGGATCGCGGTGAGCATTCCCAACGCCAGACAATCGACCTTCAGGATCCCGAGTTCGTCGAGGTCGTCCTTGTTCCACTGGATCACGGTTCGCTCGGCCATGGCGGCGTTTTCGATGGGAACCAGTTCGCACAACGGGCCGCGGGTCATGACCATTCCGCCGGTGTGTTGCGAAAGGTGCCGCGGGA
>JAUWWA010000110.1 GCA_030617125.1 Pirellulales bacterium
AGCCGATGCCCGAGGGAGATCGGCTGGCCATTGTCACCAACGCGGGCGGCCCCGGCGTGATGGCCACCGACTCGGCGGTCCGTGCCGGTATGAGCATCCCGCACTTCGACGCATCGACGACCGCGAAGCTGCATGCTTCGCTGCCGGATACCGCCAACCTGAAAAACCCGGTTGACGTGATCGGCGATGCGCGAGCCGACCGCTACACCTCGACCTTGCAGGCCGTGCTCGAAGACACAAACGTCGACCAGGTACTGGTAATCCTCACCCCGCAATCGATGACCGACATCGACTCGATCGCCGAGGGCATTTGCAGGATTCACGAAGAGGCCGCCAAGCCGATTGCCTGCTCGTTCATGGGCGCGGCCGACGTGCACTCCGGGGTCCGGCTGCTCCAGAAGGCCCACATCCCGCACTACATCCTGCCGGAATGGGCCTGCGAAGCCATGGCCGAGGTGCAAAAGATCCGCCATTGGCGCCGGCAAGAGGTCGCGGAACCGAAAACGCTGCCGGTCGATCGGGAGACTGCCGGGGAAGTGATCGGCGGGAACGGAGCCGGATATCTCGACGAAGATCATGCGCTCGGTGTGCTGGATGCCTACGGCCTGCCGGTGCCGTCGTTTAAGCTCTGTGCCAGCGCCGACGAAGCGGTCGCGTTTGCCGACGAAATCGGCTATCCCGTGGTGCTTCGCGTGGTCAGTCCGCAGATCATCCACAAGACGGAAGTGAAGGGCGTGGCGTTGAACCTGGCCGACGCCGACGCCGTGCACGCCGCCTACAAGCGTATGGGGCAACACGTCGCCAGCGCCATCCCGGACGCAACGATCCGCGGCATCCTGGTCCGGGGGCTGATCCCCACCGGCCACGAACTCATCTTGGGCGCCAAGCGCGATCCGGTGTTTGGAGCGGTGCTGATGTTCGGGCTGGGCGGCGTGCACGTCGAGCTATTCGAGGATGTCACGTTCGGGCTGGCCCCGATCGATGAGATTACGGCCGGGCGGATGGTTCGCCAGGTGAAAGCCTTCCGGCTGCTGGACGGTTTCCGCGGAGGCCCGCGGGCCGACATCGAGAGCATTCAGGAGTACCTAATACGGTTGGGGCAATTGATCGACGACTTCGATCGCATCACGGAATTGGACGTCAACCCCTTAATCGCCGGGCCCGGCGGAAACGCCGTGGCCGACGTGCGTATCCGGTTGACGGAATCAACGTAGACCAATCCTACAAGAGCCAAGGAGCAAAACCCATGGAAAGAAGTCAAGTAGAGCAACGCGTGGTTAAGGTCACTTGTCAGGTGCTGGGCGTCGATGCGGCGATGGTGCAGCCCGACAGCCACTTCGTGTTCGATCTGGGCGCCGAGAGCACGCAGTCGGTCGAGCTGGTCGCCGCCTTCGATGGCGAGTTCGACATCGAGATGGACGAAGACGCCGCGCTGCAAGTAGAAACGGTCGGCGCAGCGGTCGAGTTCATCACCGCGAGCCTCGCGTAGCGTTGGCCCACAGTCGCTGAGCAACACAAATCCGTTTAGCCGCCGGTACGGCGGCATGTTCCCGGCGTGGATGCCCGGGACTGAACCAAGCCAGGCATGGACGCCGGGGTTTCATAAAGGGATATTCCGCGAAGCACGAGCATTCAACCACTTATAACCGCCGTTAAGGAGTATAGGTTGCGCAATGGAAATCATCGTCAAAGACACCGTCGAGGAGATGAGTAAGGCCGCCGCGCGCATGGTCGCCAGGGCGATTAACGCCAAGCCCAACGCCGTGCTCGGCCTGGCCACCGGCTCCACGCCGCTGGGGCTTTATCAAGAGTTGGTGCGCATGCACAAGGAGGAAGGACTCGACTTCGGACAGGTCACCACGTTCAACCTCGACGAATACGTCGGCCTGCCGAACAAGCATCCGCAGAGTTACCACTACTTCATGCACGAGAACCTCTTCAAGCACGTCAACATCCCCAAGCAGAATATCCACATTCCATCCGGAACGACGGACAACTACGAGGCGTTTTGTGCGTGGTATGAGCGGCGGATCGTCGAGTGCGGCGGGATCGACCTGCAAATCCTCGGGATCGGCGGCGACGGGCATATCGCCTTCAACGAGCCGACCAGTTCGCTCGGCTCGCGCACCCGAATCAAAACCCTCGCCAGGCAAACGATCGACGACAATGCCCGGTTCTTCGATACCCCGGAGGAAGTGCCGATCTATGCGATCACGATGGGTGTGGGCACAATCCTGGAGGCGCGAAAAATCATCCTGTTGGCCAACGGTAAGTCGAAGGCCGGCGCCATCATCGCCGCCATCGAAGGGCCCGTGACCAGCCAGATCACCGCCAGCGCCCTGCAACTGCACCGCGACGTCATGTACATACTAGAACGCGAGGCGGCCAGCGAGTTGGCCATGCTCGACTACTACCAGTGGATTCAGGAGAAAATGCCCGACGCACCGTGAAGGATGAGAGAGAAGAGAGGAGATACCCATGCGACTGATACTGGTTGACCAGCTTACGGAAAAGCGTGTGAACTTCTACCCGCTCGCGCTGAGCCGGCCCATCTGGGAGCTGCGTTGCGGCATGACCTCGCTGGCCGAGAAGTTGATCGCCAAGGTCGGCGCGGGCGACGTGGCGTGCTTCGTGCCGCCGTACATGGCCGACGCTTATCGCCGACGGAGCGAGTGGCCGGTAAACGATCCGGCGAACCTGGCCGGCGACGACTTGCTGGTGGTCTCCGCCCGGGTGAAGGCGGCCGGTTTCGGCATCGAGCCGACCGGACCGAGCCAGGTGACTGTCGACACCGACGGTGAAGTGCTCTATGCCCGGATTGCCCGGGCCGACCTGGCAAGGCTCAACGCCGGCTCGATCGACGGTTTGCTCGATTCGGCCCGAGAAAAGCTGCCGTCGGCCGACGCCGAGTTGCCCACGTGGAACTACACCTGGGACTTGGTTCTGGAAAACCCCGAACAACTGGTCGAAGACTTCGCCGCCGCCGGCCGCAGCGGTATCGAGGGCGCCGTCGAGGAGCCCCGGGCGATTCGCGGCGATGCGAAGAACGTGTACGTCGCGCCGGGCGCGTCGGTGCATCCGATGGTCGTCCTCGATGCGAGCGAGGGACCCGTCTACATCGACGAGGACGTCATAATCCATCCCTTCACACGAGTGGAAGGGCCCTGCTACGTCGGCAAGAAGTCGATCCTCTTTGGCGCCAAGTGCCGCGAGGGCAACTCCATCGGCCCGATGTGCCGCATCGGCGGGGAAGTCGAGGAGTCGATCATCCACGGGTACTCCAACAAGTACCACGACGGGTTCCTCGGCCATGCCTACGTGGGTGAATGGGTCAACCTCGGCGCGCTGACGACCAACAGCGACCTGAAAAACGACTACTCCAGCGTGTCGGTCGTTCTCGACGGCAAGCGGCCCGTCGACACCGGCTCGACCAAGGTCGGCTCCCTGATCGGCGATCACACAAAGACCTCCATCGGCACGCTCTTCAACACCGGCGCGTACGTTGGGGCGATGTCGCTGATCACCACGACGGGCAAGCTGCTGCCTAGGTACATCCCCTCGTTCGCCTGGCTCATCGAGGGCGTGGTCACCAAGGGTTTTGGCAAGAGCCGGTTCTATGCTACCGCTCAAGAGGCCATGCAGCGGCGCGGATGCCAGTGGACCGAGGCCGACGAGGCCATGTGGAACGAAATCTTCAACATGACAAAACCGGAGCGCATGGAAGCTGTGCGAAAAGGCCGACGCGTCCTGAGCGGCCATCGAGGTTGACTGAGGAATTAGGGATCAAGGATTAGGGATTGGGAATTAGGGATTGGGGATTGGGGATTGGGTGTATACTCTAATCCCTAATCTTCAAGTCCTTTTTTGGCCACCTTGGCCGTGACCCAAAGCCGCGTTCGAGAAATTGAAAGGACAGCATGACCGAAAAATACAACTCCCACCCGCTGGTCGACGCGACCGAGCCTAACCTGTTGGAAGATACGTTCGATTACGGCCTGCCGCCGTTGATTCGCTTCGACGGCCCGATGATTGAGCACGTCGACGGCAAACCCGTTGAGTTTGATCCCGGCGCGCTGAAGACCCGGCCGATCGTCATCACCGACACGACGTTCCGCGATGGGCAGCAGGCCCGACCGCCCTACGCCGTCGACCAGATGGTCCGCATCTACGACCTGTTGGCGAAACTGGGCGGCCCACGCGGCGTCATCCGGCAGACCGAGTTCTTCCTCTACACCGCCAACGACCGCGAAACGCTCGACCGCTGCCGCGAGCTGGGCCACAAGTATCCCGAATGCACCGGCTGGATCCGCGCCGTCAAGGGCGACTTCCGGCTGGTGAAGGAAGCTCAACTCGCCGAAAGCGGCATGCTCACGAGCTGCTCCGACTACCACATCTTCCAGAAGCTCAAGTTCAAAAGCCGCCGGGAGTGCATGGACAGCTACTGCGAAGTGGTCGACGCCGCGTTCGAGGCGGGCGTGCGGCCGCGCTGCCACCTGGAAGACGTCACCCGGGCCGACATCGACGGCTTCGTCCTGCCGTTTGTCGAGCGGCTGATGCGCATGAGCGAGCAGGCGCCCGAGTACCTCGCCGCCAAGGTCCGGCTGTGCGACACCATGGGCTTCGGTGTCAGTTTCCCCGGCGTCGAGCTGCCGCGGAGTATCCCCAAGCTGATCTACAAGCTCAACCGCGAGGTGGGCGTGCCCGGCGACCGGCTCGAATGGCACGGCCACAACGACTTCCACAAGGTGCACACCAACGCCGCGGCCGCGTGGCTGTATGGATGCGACGCGGTGAACACCACGCTGTTCGGCTTCGGCGAGCGAACCGGCAACCCGCCATTAGAGGCCGCCATCATCGAGTACATCTCTTTGAAAGGCGACCTGTGCGGCATCAACACCGAGATCATCACCGAGCTGGCCGACTATATGCGTTCGATTGGCCTGCCGATCCCCGACCACTACCCGCTGGTCGGCAAGGCGTTCAACACGACCCGCGCCGGCATCCACGCCGGCGGCCTGCGGCAGGACGAGCGGATCTACAACATTTTCGACACGACGAAATTGCTCGGCCGCCCGCCGCGCGTGTCGTTGACCGACAAGAGCGGCGCCGACGGCGTCGCCCATTGGGTCAACGAGTTCTTCGGCCTCACGGGCGACGATCGGATCAGCATGATCAAGTGCCACAAAGTCGCCCGCTGGGTCACCGACCAGTACAAAGAAGGCCGCATGACCGCCATCAGCGACGAAGAACTCGAACAGCAGGTCAAGGAGTTGATGCCCGAGTACTGGGAAAAGTATAAGGGGTGAACTTGCGCCGGGTGGGCGAAAAGCAGCTAGGCGTCAGTAGAAGTACGGTCCAAGTTGCCTGATTCTGGGATTTACGAAGGCAGGACGCCCCTTGCACGTGCAGTGCAGTCATCCCGGCCGGCCGTTGGTCAAGATCGTCACATTGTATGAACCCGACCCAAGCCTCTGGGTGGATCACAGGGTCAGAAAGCAGAATCCGCGAGGCGAGCGATCATGAAAGAGACAATGGTCGAGACGGAAGTCACCTACATGCTGGAGCATGCCGGCAAGCTCTGTATTATCGAGCATGTGCCGGCGCGCGTTTGCAGCGAAACCGGGGAGCAGTTTTTCGCTCCGGAAACCGTGGAGCATATTCAAGCCCTGGTCGCCGGAAAGCAGAAACCTACACGAGTCGTCGAGACGCCCGTGTATGAGTATATGAGTTCGTGAGGTTCCGGTCGAATCGGCGGCCAGACGCAAAGAAACACTGTTAGGCAAGTCCCGGAGGGACGGGAGCCAATAGCCAGGGGCGTAAGCCCCTGGAGCGAGACCCAACAGCCGCGCACACCCCCGAAGGGGCGACAAAAACAAGCCATCCGGCGTCTGTATCGCCCCGTTGGGGCTAGCGTCGAGACCGTTTCCCCGAACCCCAGGGCTGACGCCCTGGGCTATTGGCTAACGTCCCTTCGGGACTACAATGAATTCTGACACCTGACACCTGATCACCGACCACTGACGCCACACGGCGGAAACTCCGTCAACACACGTTAGCTCGAAACAAGGGATGATGACATTATGAACACACAAAATGAGAGCCAAGCACTTCTTGAACTCGTCGCACAAATCTTGATCCGTTGCTTCCTGGGCGGAGCAATACTCTTGCTGATCTGGTCTGTCTGCTGGCTTGCCATGGGCGATTGGATCTATGGCGTTCATTCGCAATGGATCGATATGTCGCGCCAGCAGTTCGATCTGATCCATTATTGCGGGATTGCGGCGACAAAGATGATCGTTTTCGTCGTATTTCTGGTGCCCTACGTGTGTATCAGGCTCGTGCTGCGAAAACACAAGTTGAGTGGGTGAGGGCAGAAGGCAGTGGACAGAGGGCAGTGAATAGTGGACAGTGGTCAACGTTCAGCTTTTCGCTGATTCGGCGGCCCGTGCCGACGTAACCTCTTTTACCAACACGACTTACAGCCCCCC
>JAUWWA010000089.1 GCA_030617125.1 Pirellulales bacterium
CAAAAGATGGAGCAAGTGGGCAATGTGGGCGGCGGCCTGGTCTCTCAAGTGAGGTAGCGTAGGACGGATTTTCAATCCGTCATCGATCCCTGGCAGATTGGAAATCCGTCCTACAACTCACCTCACAAATCCAGTACGCCGCTGTCGCTGCCGCGATCGTCCTGGTGCCTTAACTGGGCCATCACGAAACCGATCGCACGAAAATGCTCCGCGATGGCCCCGGCATAGTCGGCGGACCGCTCCGCGGCCGCCGCGCGATCTAGAAAACCGTTAAAGCGGCTCCAGTCCACTTGCCAATCCTCTTTCGCGGCCGCGTCGCGCAGTTGCTCGACAGTGTCCATCGCCTGGTGGAGAAACTCGTGATTGGCGGGACAGTCGCATGTGGAGTACGGACCTTTTCCCAGCGGTCGGCCATCGAACGCCGTTGACGGCCACGAGGCGCCGCAACGCTGCACCCATGCCATCATGCCGGAAACCGCCGCCGCGACGAGGCAGATCAGTGCCAAGCCCCAGTATGCCATGACGGCCGCCGCAACCGCGCCCAGGCCCGACACCCCCAACAGCTTCCAGATCAACGGATGGACGGGCCGGGCGTTCAGGGGGCCGGAGGCGGCATCGGGTCCGGAGCCGGTCGATTGGGCAACCAACGGGCCGGCCACGTGGACCACGATCACCGTGATGTTATCGGGCCCGCCGCGTAGGTTCGCCAGATCGACCAATGCCTGAGCAGCCTCTTGCGGCGGAAGACAGCCGAGAATCGTGCCGATCTCGTGGTCTTCAACCGGCCCCGACAGCCCGTCGGTACACAACAGAAACGTGTCGCCTATCTGAACGGGGAACGGCCCTTCCCGGTCGATCTCGACTCGGGCGTTAGGGCCAAGTGAACGCGTGATGACATTCTTCGGCACGTAGTCGGAGAAATCATCGTCCGTGATTTGTCGGGCTGCTCGCATCTCCCAAACGAGGCTGTGGTCGAAGGTCATCTGCTCGAAGCGTTCATCTCGCAGTCGGTAGGCGCGACTGTCGCCCACCTGGGCCAACAAGGCGCCTTGCGGCAACAGCACCAACGCGGTGCACGTGGTTCCCATTCCCCTGAAGTCGAGGTTGGCCTGCCCGCGGCTGTGGATCTGGGCGTTTGCGTCCAGCAGCGCCGTGACGAGCGCCTCCGGGGGCGGCTTGTCGAGCAACTTCGGATAGGTCAGCGCGACGGCGTCGACGGCCAGCTTGCTGGCGAGTTCTCCGGCGGCGTGTGCCCCCATCCCGTCGGCCACCATAAACAAGTGGCCCCGCTGCCGCCACATCTTCTGAGTGTCGGCGATGACCTCGGTCATCGAATCCTGGTTGTTGGCGCGTCGCAGTCCGATGTCGCTCAGTGCGCCGCGCTGCAAACAGTGATCCCAGTTACCCATTGGGGGGTCCATGTCATTTGAGCAAAGAAAGGGAACATGCTACTTTTTTGCTGCGTTCGCCCCTGTTCGCCGACCGCGGGATGGCCAAAAAAGGAGCATGTCCACCTCTTGCACGGCGGGGGACGCCATAACCCAACAGCAGGGCCTGTGGATGCTTCACACATTGGATTATAGCTGCGTGCCGGGAATGGGGCCAGTCGGCAATAAGGGGACATGCTACTTCTTGAGTTACGTCCGCTCATGTTCGCCGATCGTCGGATCACCCCAAGAGCAGCATGTCCCCTTTTTTGATCTAGGAGTCCTCGGCACGGCTCGATATACTCCCGGCCCGAGTTTCTTCTCCGGATATGCGTTTTCGCCATGTTTGCGTCTTCTCGTAATTGCCGGGCGGCTACCGGCCGGCTCATTGCGGTGCGAATCCTGTTCGTGCTGGCCTTCTGTGCGTGCGCGACTGGCTGCGTTCGGCGCCGGATGACGATTCGCAGCAATCCGCCCGGTGCGTTGGTCTACGTGGATGATTACGAGATCGGGATCACGCCGATCTCGACGAATTTCCTCTACTACGGGCAGCGGAAGATTCGGCTGGTCAAAGACGGTTACCAGACGCTGACCGTGATGCAGGCGGTGCCGGCGCCGTGGTACCAGATTCCGCCGCTGGATTTCGTGACCGAGAACCTTGTGCCCGGCGAGTTGCGCGACCAGCGAGATTTCTGCTACCAGTTGAGCCCGCAAGCGGTCGTTCCGACCGAACAGTTGTTGGGCCGCGCCGAGAGCCTGCGACGAGGGGTTCGCCCTCCGTGGAATTCCGGCGCGCCGCCAGCGGCCGTTCCCGGGATGATTCCGGCCCCACCGGGTATCGGCAGCCAGCCGCTTTACCCGCTTCCGCCGCGCGGGCGGTAGGCGGTAGATCGTCACTTTATCCCCGGCCTGCGTTCGATGGCGCCGCGGACGCCGAGCAGTTCGGGGTGTCGGGCGATTTTGTCGGAGAAGACGCGGGCGTCGGCGACAATCGGCTTGAGTTGCCGCGTGAGTTCGTCGATGTTGCGCGCCGCGCGGCTGAGATGGTGGTACAGTTCGCGGTCTTCGAGCAAACGTGAAAGCGAACCCTGCGGGTTATTCAGCCTCTTGCTGAACAACGCCATTTGGGTCATCAACTCGTCCAGCCCGTCGATGGCGTGGAGGAATCGTTCGACGCGTTGCTTGCCGCCCGTGCTCAGCGGATCGGTGAATTCCTTGAGGTTTTGCAGATTCGTTTCCGCCAGCGCCATGGTGCTTTTCATCCGCGTGAGCGTGTCGGGCAGATCGTTCATGGCTTGCCGGAGCTTGGTTTGGGTTTGCGGATCGCCGATGATGTTGTTCATGCTCCTCGTCACACGCTCGACGCTGCTGAGCGTCGTGCCCAATTGACCGACGGCCTTGTCGATGCTCTCTTCGTGCTTGTCCAGTAGTTTGCCGACTCGGTCGGCGGCATCGCCGATGCTGTTGCTGGCGCTGGTCAAGGCCTTGGCGGCTTCGTCCACCGTGACCATTAAGTCCGAGACGCGCTCTTCCCAGTTGTCGACCAACATCATGGGGCTTGGCTTGTACTGGCCTTTCAATTCGGCGCCGTCGAGGATGGGGGCCTTCGAGAGGCTCGGATCGGGTGAACGAATGAATTCCAGCGAGGCGTCGCCCAATAGGCTCGACTGGACGTAGCAGATTTCGTTGTGGTAGAGCTTCCGCTTTCCCTGGATGGCGGCGGTCACGACCACGCGGGTATCCTCGCGCCCCGCTTCGTCCTTCGCAAAGGAAACATCGGTGACGCGGCCGATGAGGATGCCGCTCTTGTGAACCGGCGTGTCTTCGCTCACGCCCGGCGCCTTGTCGAAAGTGACGTAGATCGTGTACTCGCCGTAGATGAGATCGGGCAACTCGCCGAACATCACGATCAGGATGGCGGTAATCAGCAGCGTGCCCAAGACCATGAAGCCGACGCGCAATTGCATGAGGCGTTCGTCCCGTCCGTTCATGATTTATCTCCCGTTGCGCTGGCGCATTTCCATGAGCCGCTGGCCGGCCTCGCCACGAACGAATTGGCGCACGCGGCGGTCCGGGGCGTCGTCGATCTGTTCGGGCGGCCCGTCGTAGAGGATCTGCGGTTCTTCCTGGTCGAGGCGAGGCAAAGGATACAGCATCACAATCCGACCGGCGACCTTTCGCGCGGTCCGCATGTCGTGGGTGACGACGATGCTCGTGACCGGGTGCTTCTGCCGTGTGCCGAGGATCAACTCGTTGATGACGTCGCTCATGATGGGATCGAGCCCGGTGGTCGGTTCGTCGTAGAGGATGATTTCAGGTTCCATGGCCAGTGCCCTGGCGAGCCCCACGCGCTTGCGCATGCCGCCGGAAAGCTCGGCCGGCTTCTTGAGGACGACGTCTTCGGACAGCCCGACCTCGGCAAGCCGCGCCAAGACGATCTCATCGATCTCCCGATTGCTTTTCGACGTGTGCTGCCGCAGCGAGAAGGAGATGTTCTGGGCGACCGTCATGCTGTCGAACAGCGCCGCCTGTTGGAAGAGGAACCCGAAGCGGATTTGCTCGAGGGTGAGTTCCCGCTCGCTGAGTCGGGTGAGGTCTTTGCCGTCGAACAGCACGGTTCCCCGCGTGGGACGCAACAGGGCGATTATCGTCTTCAACAGTACGGTTTTCCCGCAGCCGCTCTCGCCGATGATCGCCAGCGTTTCGCCTCGCTCGACGTGCAGGCTGATATCGCGCAGCACCCGCTCAGCGCCGAAATCGACGCCAATCGCGTCGAGTTGCACCAGCGGTGCGTGTGGATCGGTCGTGTCGAGCGTTGAAGCAACCATGGCGGTCTCAACCGAGCATTCTCGCGCCCTCGGGCCACAGTGTGTAGTAGATACCGTCGAGCATGATGCCCAGCAGCAGATCGAGCAAGAGGATCATAATGAATGAATAGACGAAAGCCGTGGTTGCGGCGCGGCCGACGCCCTCGGCGCCCGGATCGCAATGGAAACCGCGGTGGCAGCCGATCAGCGCGATCGCGGTGCCGAAGAACAAGCTCTTGAACACACCGGCGAAAAGATCGAAACTGCCCACATACTGCTCCGAGTTGATGAGGTAGTGGTGCGAGTCGATACCGTAGTAGAATACCGCCAAGGTATACGCGCCGATGAAACCCATGAAATCGGCCATGATCGTCAGTGCCGGAATCAGCAACAAACAAGCGAGAAACCGTGGGACGACCAAGTAGTGGATTGGATTGGCGCCGAGGCTGGTCAAGGCGTCGATCTGCTCCGTGACGCGCATGGTTCCCAGTTCGGCGGCCATGGCGCTGCCGACCCGGCCGGCCAGCATGATGGCGGCCAGCACCGGCCCCAACTCGCGGACCAGCGACATGTTGATCACCGCGCCGAGCCGCGTCTCGATGTTGAGCATCCGAAACTGCACGTAGCTTTGCACAACCAGCACCATGCCGATGAACGTCCCGGTCAGCGCCACCACCGGCAGGCTCAACACGCCGATATGATAGAAGTTCGGCACGATCGTCTCGCGGTGCGGCAACCGCGTGAAGAGCCATCGGGCGGCCCGCGCGGCGAAGATCGAGATATTCCCCAGGGCAATCAGCCGGTCGATGGCCATCTTGCCTAGCTCAATGATCCAGTCGACCACGACCTGCAACATCCTGCCCACGATGTTGGAGCGGTCGAAGAGCGGGATGTCGGAACCGGCGGTCATGGGACCTCAAATTTGCAGGCGGGTGACTGGTCAGCCGTTTGTTTACACGGCGACATACTGCCCGCGCACACCGAGCGCAGGACTCCTTATTGTTACTTCGTCGTCACGATGGTACGGCTTGAGCGAAGTGTACCGGTTGACAGAAGATGTGCGCAGGCGCAAGCAGCGCAGAATGCACGGCTTGGGTAATTCGCGTTGACCGCCGCTGATTCAGCCTCCGGTGAATACATCTGGAGGCACGGTGTGCACTGACAATTTGCGTTAATCCTCGGTGTGCTCGCCGGGAGCTAACTGTTTTCGCCGGCGGCCGCGGCGGCCACCGGCGGCTCTTCCTTGGCTGCCGGTTCGGCCGTCGAGCCTTCGAACGTCAATTGCTTTTTGTCGCCGACTTTCTTGACCCTGACCGTAATCGTGTCGTTGCCTTGGAACTCGCCCTTGAGGAGTTCCTCGCTGAGGGGGTCTTCGATCATGTTCTCGATGGCCCGCCGCAACGGTCGAGCGCCGAAGTCGAGATCCTTGCAGGCCTTCTTGACGAGGAACTCCTTGGCCTCCTCGGTGAGCACCAATTGCAGCCAGCGATCGCCGAGCCGCTCGCGGACCTTGGCCAGTTCCAGCTCGACCACCTCGCCCAAATCTTCGTTGGTCAGGTGACGGAAAACGATGACGTCGTCGACACGATTGAGGAATTCGGGCCGGAAGACTTTCTCGACCTGTTCCTTCACGCGGTCCTTCATGTTCTCGTACGACGCGTCGTCGTCGGGCTTCTGGAATCCGAAGGCCGATTCGTTCTTGATCGCCTCAGCGCCGGCGTTGGTCGTCATGATGACGATCGCGTTGCGGAAGTCGACGTTGCGGCCGAAGCTATCGGTCAAGCGGCCCTCTTCCATGACCTGCAAGAGCGTGTTAAAGACGTCGGGATGGGCCTTCTCGATTTCGTCGAGCAACACAACCGAGTAGGGCCGGCGGCGGATCTTCTCGGTCAGTTGACCGCCCTCCTCGTAGCCCACGTAGCCCGGAGGCGCTCCGATCAGCCGGCTGACGTTGTGCTTCTCCATGTACTCGCTCATGTCGATCTGGATCAACGCATCCTCGTCGCCGAACATGAACTCGGCAAGGACTTTCGCCAGGAGCGTCTTGCCCACGCCGGTCGGTCCGGCGAAGACGAAGCACCCGGTGGGGCGCTTGGGATCTTTCAGTCCACTGCGGCTGCGGCGGACGGCCTTCGAGATCGACTTAATCGCCTCGTCCTGGCTGATCACCCGCTTGTGCAGATCGTCTTCCATTTGCATCAGCCGCATGGAGTCCTCGGTGCTCAACCGTGTGAGCGGAAAGCAGGTGATCTTCTACACGACTTCGGCGATGACGTCTTCGTCGACAACGCCGTCGGTCGCGCGCGACTTCTCACGCCACTTCTTGGTGATGCTCTGCTTTTTGGCCTTCAGCTTGTCGGCCGTGTCGCGCAGCGCGGCGGCCTTCTCGAAGTCCTGGCTGGCGACCGCCTCCTCTTTCTCGCGGTTGAGGCTCTCGACCTCCTCATCGATGTCCTTCAGGTCGGGCGGCCGAGTCATCGACTTGAGGTGGATTCGGGCGCCCGCCTCGTCGATCACGTCGATAGCCTTGTCGGGCAGGCAGCGGCCGGTGATGTAGCGGGCCGACAGCTCGACGGCCGCCTCGATCGCGTCATCGGTGATCTGCACGTGGTGGTGTTGCTCGTAACGATCGCGCAGTCCGTGC
>JAUWWA010000405.1 GCA_030617125.1 Pirellulales bacterium
CTTGCGCCGTTGTGGGATCGGGCCAAAATGGGTATATTATTGTGATTGTCTGTCAGACTGAAGCAGCGCCGCCGGATTGCCCCGCCAAAGGGGGTGCCGCGCGTGACGTTGCGACGATAGATTACCGAAAGGATTCCCGTTGGTCACCGACCCGAACCTGCCGCCCCAGCCGCCCAGTCCCGACAATACGCGCCCCGAAGACACGCCCCCCGAAGACAACGCCGCCGAAGGCAACGGCGATTCGCCGGGCAACCTGCTGCAACTGTCCATCGAGGAGGAACTCAAGGGCAGCTACCTGACCTACGCGATGAGCGTGATCGTCAGCCGGGCTTTGCCCGACGTGCGCGACGGGCTGAAACCCTCGCAACGCCGCATCTTGGTGGCGATGAACGATCTGAATCTTAGCCCGGGCGCCGCCAGGGCGAAGTGCGCTAAGATCGCCGGCGAGACGATGGGCAACTATCATCCCCACGGCCAGGAGGTGATTTATCCCACGTTAGTCCGCATGGCCCAGGAATGGAACATGCGGCACGTGCTGGTCGACAAGCAGGGCAACTTCGGTTCGATAGCCGGGTTGCCGGCGGCCGCCATGCGGTATACCGAAGCGCGGATGTCGCACGTCGCGGCACTGATGCTTCAAGATCTCAAAATGGACACGGTCGACTTCGTGCCCACCTACGACGAGAGTCGGGCCGAGCCGACCGTGTTGCCCTCGAACTTCCCGAACTTGCTGGTCAACGGGGCCAGCGGGATCGCCGTCGGCATGTCCACGTCCATGCCACCGCACAACCTCAGCGAAATCTGCGACGCGTTGATTCGGGTGATCGACGAGCCGGACATCTCGATCGATGAGCTACTGGAGATTTGCCCCGGGCCCGACTTTCCCACCGGCGGCGTCATTTGCGGCCGCAGCGGCATTCGGCGCGGGTATCATACGGGCCGCGGTTCGATTGTGGTCCGCGCGCGGACTCGCGTCGAAGAACACGGCAGGAACCGCACCCGGATCATCGTCAGCGAGATCCCCTACCAGCAGGCCCGCGACCGCGTCGAGCAGCGGATCGCCGCGGCGGTGGCCGACGGCAAGGTCTCCGGCATCGCCGCCAGCCGCAACGAAAGCGACTTGAACGAGCCGGTCCGGCTGGTCCTGGAACTGAAACGCGACGCCGATCCCGACGTGGTGCTCAACCAACTCTACCAGTTCACGCCGCTGCAGGAGAGCTTTTCGGTCATCCTCTTGGCGTTGGTCGACGGGAAGCCCCGGGTGCTGAGCGTTAAGGAAATCTTGGAGGAATTCATCCGGCATCGCCTGGCGGTGATCCGCCGCCGCACGCAGTTCCTGCTGGCGAAGGCCCGGCAGCGAAAGCATACGGTCGAGGGCCTGCTTCTGGCCCACGCGAACATCGACGAGGTAATCCGCGTGATTCGAGGCTCCTCGACCCAGGCCGAAGCCAAGGGGCGGCTCATGGGGATCGAGACGCCCGCCGCCTTGCTCCGCCGGGTCCTGGGCGACGAGGGCTTCGCCGTCTTCCAAGAAGAACGCGGCACGAGCGAAACCTACACACTGACGCCCATTCAGGCCGACGCCATTCTCAAAATGACGCTCGGCCAGTTGGTCAACCTGGAACAGGAGAAGCTGGCGGGCGAGCACCGCGAACTGCTCGCGAAAACTGCCGAGTACAGTCAGATTCTCTCCGACGAGAAAAACATCCTCGACATCATCCGCGACGACCTGCGCGAACTCAAACGCAAACACGGCGAACCAAGACGCACCGAAATCAGCGGCGAAGAAATCGGCGATATCGACCTCGAAGACCTCATCGCCGAAGAAACCATGGTCGTCTCGATCAGCAACAACGGATACATCAAACGCACGCCGGTGAAAGCGTATCGGGCACAACGCCGTGGCGGCAAGGGGCTCAAAGGCGCCAAAACCGAAGAGGAAGATCCCATTCAGCACCTGTTCGTCGCCAGCACACACGCTTACCTGCTCTTTTTCACCAGCAAAGGCAAGATCTACTGGCGCAAGGTGTACGACCTGCCGCAGCTCACACGCGACAGCCGCGGCCGCGCCGTGGTCAACCTATTGAACCTTGCTGACGGCGAGCAGATCACCGACTGTCGGGCGGTGAAGGACTTCGATCGCCCCGACCACTTCCTCGTTATGGCTACGGCCAAGGGGCTGCTCAAGAAAACGCCGCTTCAGGCGTACAGCCGGCCGCTGAAAAGCGGCATCATCGCCGTCAAGCTCCGCTTCGGTGACGAGCTGGTCGACGTCGTGGTGACGAAACCCGGCGACGAGATTGTGCTTTCGACCGCCGCCGGGTTGGCCATCCGTTTCAAACAGTCCGACGCGAGGCCCATGGGCCGAAACGCCAGCGGCGTGAAAGGAATCAAGCTCATCGGCAACGACCGCGTGGTCGGCATGGTCGTGGCCGAACCGGACGCCTACCTGCTGACCGCCTGCGCCAACGGCTACGGCAAGCGAACGCCGTTCGGACCGAACCTCGAAACGGAATCCACCGCAGAAGAACCCGGCGGCGAGTTGCCCGAACCGCAGGCGGAAGAAACCAACGGCGGCGAGGGCTACTCCGGCCAACGGTCGTACCGCACGCAGCGCCGCGGCGGCAAGGGACTGCGCGACATCAAAACCACCGATCGCAACGGCCCGGTCATCGGCATTGTCCGTGTCGGCGACGACGATGAACTGATGATGATGACCGCCCGGGGCAAAATCCAGCGCGTCCGCGCGGCCGACATCAGCATCGTCGGCCGAAACACGCAGGGCGTGCGGATCATGAATCTCGACCCGGGCGACACGCTTGTGGCCGTCAAACGCGTCCCACAAGAACAGAACGGCAACGGAGAAAAAAAGGGAGCAGAACTGTTTTTGGAAGGCTAGGCGAGATAAGAAGCC
>JAUWWA010000166.1 GCA_030617125.1 Pirellulales bacterium
CGCCGCTACCAGTGGTACGTCGATCTGGGTCTGGCCGGCGATCGGCTTCGCTTGCGCGATCATGACGCGGACGAACTGAGCCACTATTCGTGCGGAACGGCCGACATCGAGTACGCGTTCCCGTTCCTTTCCGACGGCGAGTTCGGCGAGTTGGAGGGCGTGGCCCATCGCGGCGACTTCGACCTGCGCAGCCACATGGAGGGCAAACTCATCCGCCAGGGCGACGGGTTCGTGGTGGAGCAGGATGCCGACGGCAATCCCAGACATCGCGGCAGCGGCAAGGATCTCAGCTACTTCGACGACCAGACCAAGGAGCGTTTCGTGCCGCACGTGATCGAGCCTTCGGCGGGCACGGATCGGGCAATGCTCGCCTTCCTGTGCGAGGCGTACAACGAGGACGAGGTGCCCGACGAAAGGGGCAAGCCGACGAAGCGCGTTTTTCTCAAGTTCCATCCGCGGCTGGCACCGATCAAGGCGGCCGTGTTCCCGCTGGTCAAGAAGGACGGGATGCCCGAGATCGCCCGCAAAATCTACAAGGCGCTCAAACCACACTTCAACGTGTTCTACGACGAGAAGGGCGCGATCGGGCGCCGCTACCGGCGCCAGGACGAGATCGGCACGCCGTTTTGCATCACGGTCGACGGCCCGACGCTCGACGACGGCACGGTGACGATCCGCGACCGCGACACGCTCAGACAATGGCGCGTCAAGAAAGAAGACTGCACGGACGAGTTGCGGCAACTCCTCTCATAAAGCCGCGACCGGTGGTCGCGCCGCCTCTTCTCGTGGTCAGCCGGGTTGGGCGTGTGAGCGTCGCTGCCGCTCCACTCAGTCCAACGCCGTTGCGTCCAACGCGATATCGGCGTGGGCGTCGTGCGGGTAGAAGTGCCGTCCGATCTGGTCGGCCAGCACGCGGACGAACTTGCGGCGGAACTCCGCCTCCGGCTTCGAGAACGTCTCGACCCCCGCGTTCGGCGGATAGACGCTTTGCGGCAGCTCTTTCTCGAAAACCACCTTGTTGCCGTCGGTGCAATCGTAGACCTTCACCGCGACGTTGGCTTTGCCCTGGTAAAGGGTTTGGCCCTGATAGATCGTGAAGCTGAGCAGATCGATGCCCACGACGGTGTCGGCCTTGAGTGCTTCGCCGACTTCGGTGTAGTCGGTCCACTCGTGCTCGTCGGTCCACTCGTTCACCTTGTCGTGATCGACGACTTCGATCTTGCGAACGTTAGTTCGCAGCAAGGCGCCGACTTCGCGGGCAAGGTCCCTGGCGACGTTCGAGTCGCGGAACGTCAGCGAGGCCAAGGGACGGCAGACCACCACCACCTTTTTCTCCTTCAAACCTTCGTATTCCGGATCGACGTTCGTACCCTTGACGAGGAACACCACGGTGGTCAGTAGGGAGCGGCAGCCGATGGCCGGGACCACGGCCGCGACGAAAAGGCACGCCGTCAGAAGGTATCCGTACCGCAGATAACGACGATCCATCGTATTTCCTCGCGTTTGGTCTGATTTCTGGTCTGCGGCACGTTCAGCCGGTGAAGAGGGCGGGAAAGATATCCGGAAGCCGGGTTGCTTGCAAGGTCGGTTCGAGGCCTTCTTCGTCGTCACCGCCTTTTGCCTGGTTTGGCCATCTTGCCGGACCACCAACCTGTGCTACCGGTTGCAGCGCACGGCAATTCGCACTAGCATGGGCCCAACAGGAAGGGAGTTGCCCATGGAAAACGCCGCTGAAGCCCTAAGTCAAACCAACTTTACACGCCTCGACTGGGCCATTGTCATCATCTATCCGACAATCTCGCTGGTCATCGGCGTGCTGGTGCGGAAATACATCCGCAACATGCACGACTTCGTCTGTGCCGGCCACTCGCTGGGAACTTGCCTGGGCATCGCCACCCTGACCGGGACCGAACTGGGGCTGATCACCGTGATGTACAGTGCGCAGAAGGGTTTTGTGGGTGGGTTTGCCGCATTTCACATCGCCCTGGTGGCCTGCATCGCGACGTTCATGGTCGGGGCGACCGGGTTCCTTGTCTATCGCCTGCGGGCCATGAAGGTGATGACCATCCCCGAGTTCTACGAGCGCCGATTCGGCCGCAAGACGCGCATCCTCGGCGGCCTCATGATGGCCTTCGGCGGAATCCTCAACATGGGGCTGTTCCTGAAAGTCGGGTCGATGTTTATCGTCGGCATTACAGGTCTCTCCCAAGAGAGTTGGGCCCTGCCGGCCGTAATGACTTTTCTGCTGTCGCTGGTCCTGATTTACACGGTCCTGGGCGGCATGATCTCGGTTGTCATCGCCGACTACGTCCAGTTCGTCGTGCTCTCGTTCGGGCTGTTGCTGACCACGGGCCTGGCGATCCACAACCTGGGTTGGAACCATATCTGGACCACTATCGAAACGACCATGGGGCGAGAAGGGTTCGACCCAACGATCGCAGGAGGCGAATTTGGCGTCGAATACATTGTCTGGATGGGATTCGTCGGGTTGGCGAGTTGCGCCCTCTGGCCGACGGCCGTCGCCCGGGCGCTTTCGGCGGAAAGCCCGCAAACGGTAAAGAAACAATACATGTGGGCATCCGTTTCGTTCCTGATCCGTTTCCTGATTCCCTATTTTTGGGGTATCTGTGCGTTCGTGTTCATCATGACCCAGGAGCCGCAACTGAAGGAACTGTTCTTTCCGGCTGCCACTGGAGTTGAACCGTTCATTGATCTGTACGCCATGCCGATTTTCTTGGGTCGCATCCTGCCGGCGGGAATCATCGGGATTATCTCCGCGGGCATGATCGCCGCTTTCATGTCCACGAACGACAGCTACCTGTTGTGCTGGAGTTCCGTGCTCACACAGGACGTGATCGCCCCAATCTGCAACGAGAAGCTCAGTTCGAAAGCACGGGTCCTGCTGACACGAATCCTGATCGTCGTGATCGGGCTGTATTTGCTCGCCTGGGGATGGCTATACCAGGGAAGCCTGGATATCTGGGACTACATGGCCGTTACCGGGGCCATTTATTTCGCCGGCGCGTTCGCTTTGTTGGTGGGGGGGCTCTACTGGAAGCGGGCCAGTTCCACCGGGGCAGTGCTTGCTCTGTTGGGGGGAACCACCGCCCTTTTGGGACTCGGCCCTGTTCAGCAACTGGTGGGTATCTCGATGCCCAGCGCCCGGGTCAGCCTGTTCAGCGTCGCACTTACCGTCGTCGCCATGATCGCCGGTTCGCTGCTGTTTCCCGACAAAAAGAAAGACCGGCCCGAGCCGGCTCAAACCACGTGAGGTGTCGCCATGACGTTTTGGATCATTTTGTGGAAGATCACCCTGATCGCCGGGCTGACTATTTTTGCTTTTATGGCCGTTTGGGTCACGATCGGTGGCTACTTCGATATCAAACGCCTCTTCGCGCGGATTACCGAAAGCCACCGGCAGGAAGAACCGTGAGCCGAACGGTGTCTGCGGCCGGATACAGTGCCCCCTGTGAATGCTTTCGGGGGTCCTCAGTCGAACGTCTGCTCCGCGCCCGGGAACGTGCTTTCGCGGACCTCGTCACGGTAGCGGCCAACGGCCTCGACGATCAGCGCGTTGAGATCAACATAGGCCTTGGCGTGCCGTAGCGTGGGACCGGGCGTCATGCCCAGCAGGTCGTGGGTGACGAGGACCTGCCCGTCACAACCCACGCCGGCCCCGATCCCAATCGTGGGGATGCTCACCGCGGCGGAGATTTCTCGGGCGACGTCGCCTGGGATGCACTCCAGGAGAATGGAAAACGCGCCGGCCTCTTCCGCGGCCACCGCGTCGGCCAGCAGCCGCTCGCGGTCGCGCGCGACGCGATAGCCCCCGAGTTGATGGATGCTCTGAGGGCGCAGCCCGTAGTGGGCCATGACGGGAATCCCGGTCGACACCAACGCGGCGGTGACCTCCAGTTGCTGCGGGCCTTGCTCGAGCTTGACGGCTTGGCACTGGGTCTCCTTCAACACCCGGCCGGCGTTTTCAGTCGCCTGATGCACGCCGAGGTGATAGCTGAGAAACGGCATGTCGACCACGACCAGTGCGTGCTGGACCGCCCGGCCGACCATCTCGGCGTGGTAGATCATCTCGTCCATCGTGACCGGCAGCGTGTTGGGCCGCCCCTGGACGACCATCCCCAAGCTGTCGCCGACCAGGATCGCTTCGATGCCGGTCGAGTCGAGCAGTCGGGCCAAGGTGTAGTCGTAGGCCGTCAGCATGGTGATTTTCCGACCGGCCGCCTTCATGGCCGAGAACTTCGGGACGGTAATCTGACGATCGGGAGTGCTCATTGAATTTGCACGGCGAAATGGGAAAGCCGGAGAAATTTGGGCAATCGCCAGCCGGTCCCACCCAGCCGACCGTTGATTCTCATTGTGGCACCCATTATAGCGCAGCCGAGCCGTGAACGAAACGGGGAGGGCTAGCAACCGTGTGGAGAACATGCTCTCGACAAACGGGGCATTATGGCAGGCGACTCCGATCGCCGATTGCGATGGTTTCAGCGTTCGATTGGCGGCTGGAGTCGCCTCGTTCAGTAGGCTGCCAGAGGAAGGGGGGCGAATGGGCAGGGAGAAGGATGGGAAGGGGCCACGGCCCGGGGGATTGACCGCCGGGGGCAATGGCGTAAAATGCCGCTCTTGCGGCCCTTCTGACTTGAAACCCTTAGGAGAGAAGTTGATATGGAATCGCCACCCGTCAAACGTGCCCTGATTAGTGTGAGCGACAAGTTCGGACTGGCCGAGTTTGGCCGAGGTCTGGCGGCTGTTGGCGTGGAAATCTACAGCACCGGTGGCACTCGAAAACACCTCGAAAACGAAGGAATCTCGGTTCGCGACGTCTCCGAGTACACCGGTTTCCCGGAGATGATGGATGGACGGCTGAAGACACTCCATCCGAAGGTTTTTGGCGGGCTGCTCTGCCGGCACGATAACCCCGACGACATGAACGCCCTGGCCGAGCACGGGATCGTCACGTTCGAGTTGGCCGTCGTAAACCTCTACCCATTCGAGGCCACCATCGCCCGAGAGGGCGTCACCATGGCCGAGGCCGTCGAGAAGATCGACATTGGCGGGCCGTCGTTGGTCCGGGCAGCGGCCAAGAACCACGCCTTCACCACGATTGCCACCAACGCGGAGCAGTATTCGGCAATCCTCGAGCAAGTCAGCGCCGACGGCTGCACGACGCCGGAGCTGCGCCGCAAGCTGGCCGGCGAGGCCTTTGCCCATACGGCCAAGTACGACCAGGCGATTGCCGGCTACTTCGCCGGCCAGACGGCCGAAGGGCCGTTCCCGGGCTCGCTCACCCGTAGCCTGAAG
>JAUWWA010000013.1 GCA_030617125.1 Pirellulales bacterium
ATGGGCGGATCGTGCGAGAATTCGGCCTTCCATCCGACGCACAACCCCTGGGACGTGGCTCGAGTGCCCGGCGGCAGCAGCGGCGGCGCCGCCGCGTGCGTGGCGGCGCGCAGGGCGCCGCTGTCGGTGGGCAGCGACACGGGCGGCTCGATCCGCACTCCGGCGGGCCTGTGCGGCGTTACCGGCCTGAAGCCGACGTACGGCCGCGTGAGCCGCTACGGGCTGGTTGCGTTCGCCAGCAGTCTCGACCAGATCGGCCCGCTGGCTCGCACGGCCGAAGACACCGCCTTGCTGCTGGCGGTACTGGCCGGCCACGACCCGCTCGATTCCACGTCGATCGACCTGCCGGCGCCCGACTATACGCAGAGCGTCGGCCAACCGCTTGAGCATCTTCGGATCGGCATCGTTGCGGAGCATTTCGGCGAGGGGCTCGACGCCGAAGTGGAGGCGGCCCTCCGCGAGGCCGTCGCCGTGTACGAATCGCTCGGGGCGGCAGTCAAAGAAATTTCGCTGCCGCACGGCAAATACGCCGTGGCCACGTATTACATCATCGCGCCGTGCGAGGCGTCGAGCAACCTGGCCCGATACGACGGCGTGCACTACGGCCGGCGAACCGATCAGAAGGAGATGATCGCCGAACTGGAGGCCCAACGAAAGGAACTGGAGAAGTCGGATGACAGCGCGGCGCTAGGGGATCTCGACAACGCGCTGGTGCGCATGTACCGCCGCAGCCGTTCGGAGGGCTTTGGCGCCGAGGTGAAACGCCGCATCATGCTGGGCGCCTATGCGCTAAGCGCCGGCTACTACGACGCCTACTACAAGAAGGCCGCCAGGGTGCGGCGGCTGATCCGGCAGGATTTCGACCGCGCGTTCGAGGAAGTGGACCTGATTGCCGGTCCGGTCACGCCCACGCCCGCCTACAAGATCGGCGAAAAGATCGACGATCCGTTGTCGATGTACCTGTTCGACCTGTACACGGTGAGCACGAACCTCGCCGGCATCGGCGGCATTTCGATCCCCTGCGGCTTCAGCGCCGAGGGGCTGCCGATCGGTCTGCACTTGCAGGCGCCCGCCTTCGAGGAAGAACGCCTGCTGCGCGGCGCGGCGATGTTCCAGCAGGCGACCGATTGGCACGAGAAGCTGCCGGAGTTATAATGTTGTTGGTCCCGAGCACAGGAGTATGGCGCAATGGACGAAGCTACTATTCGGCTGCACATTGAATCGTTGGAAGAGGGCGGCTACGTGGCCACCAGTCCGGATGTTCCCGGACTGGTGGCGGAGGGGCGCAGCGTCGTCGAAACGGTGGAGATTGCCCAAGGATTGACGCGAAAGATCGCCGAATCATGCCTAGATCATGGTGACCCGCTGCCCCCTGCATTGTCGCGGTTTGCTCCCAACAATTCGATTGATCTCGTGATACCCGTGGGAATCCGCTGATGGACAGGCTTGCTGGTTTCAAGTATGGAGAAGTGGCTCGTCGACTGCGGAAGTTGAGTTGGACCTACGACAGACCCGGGCCGGGAAGCCATGAGATCTGGCGGCACGCCGGAACTGGTCGCAAGGTGACCCTTCCACACCATGCGCGCGACATGGCCGCGGGAACCTTGCGTGCAATCCTGCGGGAAGCAGGGATCGACGTTGACGAGTTTCTCAACAGTTAGGCTTGGTGCTTCCCAAGGTCGTGGCATACATGGCAAGCATGATGATCGCGTACGAGGAACTCCTGAACCGCGAACTCCAACGGGCACTGCGGGAGGGAAGTATGCACTTTGAAGAGAAAAGCGCCGTCCATCTTGCGTTGCACAAGATTACGCAACAGCTCGGCGAGTTGGACATCCCGTATGCGGTTGCCGGCGGCATGGCCTTGTTCTTTCACGGGGTTCGCCGGTTCACCGAGGATGTCGATATTCTCGTTACACCCGAGGGACTTCAGCGCATTCATCAGGAGTTGCAAGGTCGTGGGTACGTGCCGGTGTTTCCGGGCAGCAAGAGCCTGCGGGATGCCGAGTCGGGCGTGCGGATCGAGTTCCTGGTTGCCGGCGATTATCCCGGCGACGGGAAGCCCAAACCTATTTCGTTTCCCGACCCGAGCCGGTCGAGCATCGAAAAAGACAACGTGCGCTGGCTGCTTTTGCCAAACTTGATTGAATTGAAGATCGCCTCCGGCATGACCGACCCGGGACGACTCAAAGACCTGGCCGACGTTCAGGAACTCATTCGACTGCTTCATTTGCCGGCCGACTTCAGCCGACAATTGCAGCCGTTTGTCCGAGGAAGATACGAGGAACTCTGGGCGTCCGTCCAGAGCAGTTCTCGGGATACAGCCGACTAAGATCCATGTCGGAAACAGAAAAGCCCTACACCGTCATCATCGGCCTGGAAGTCCACGTGCAGTTGGCCACGCGCGGCAAGCTGTTTTGCGGGTGCAGCACGCAGTTTGGCGCGCCGCCGAACACGCAGACCTGCCCGGTGTGCATCGGTATGCCCGGCACGCTGCCGGTGATGAACCGCGAGGCGTTCCGCCTGGCGCTGAAAACGGCCGTGGCGCTGAACTGCGAAATCCCGCGGTTCACCAAGTGGGACCGCAAGCAATACTACTATCCCGATTTGCCCAAGGGCTACCAGATCAGCCAGTTCGATCTGCCCATGAGCCAGGGCGGCTACCTGCCGATCAGCGATCCGAAAGGGCGGTTTGAGCCGAAGCGAATCGGCATCATCCGGGCGCATCTCGAAGAAGACGCCGGCAAGAGCATGCACGACGAAGCGGAGGCCAAAGCCGATAGTCGCATCGACCTGAATCGCTGTGGCACGCCGCTGTTGGAAATCGTCTCCGAGCCCGACCTCCGCTCACCCGACGAGGCCAAGGCGTATCTAACCGAGTTGAAACTGCTGCTGAACTACCTGGGTGTGTCGGACTGCAATATGCAGGAGGGCAGCCTTCGCGTCGACGCCAACATCAACCTGCACATCGACGCGTCCGAAGGGAAGATCGCCACGCCGATCGTCGAAGTCAAGAACATGAACAGCTTCCGGGCGGTCGAGCGGGCGTTGGCCTACGAAGCACAGCGGCAATACGAGGCCTGGCGGCAGACCGGGCACAAATTGGGCGACGTGCCCAAGTCGACCCACGGCTGGGACGAACAAGACCAGGTCACCCGAGAGCAACGATCCAAGGAGGAATCGAGCGACTACCGTTACTTCCCCGACCCCGACCTGGTGCCGGTCATCACCACCGACGAGCAGATCGACGAGGCCCGAGCCTCCCTTGGTGAACTGCCCGCCTATCTGCGAACGCTGCTTTAGGAAACATGCGTAATCACGCCCTACGATGCCGACGTGCTGGTCAACCAGGGCCGTAATCTGGTAGACTACTACGTGGAAGTGGCCCGTGCGTGCGGCGACGGCAAGCTGGCCAGCAACTGGGTGCAGCAGGACGTGTTGCGCACGTTGGGCGAACGGCGGATCGGCATTGCCGAATTCGACGTTTCGGCCGTCGCCTTGGCCGAGTTGCTCAAGTTGGTCAAACAGGGCAAGCTCATTACCACGCGCGCCCGCGAGGTGCTCGCCGAGATGCTCGCCTCGGGCAAGTCCGCCGAGCAGGCTATGGCCGCTATCGGCATTGAAGAAGTCGACGAGTCGGCCCTGGAGCAACTCTGCCGCGCGTTGCTCGAGGCCAGTCCGAAGATCGTCGCGCAGATAAGAGAGGGCAAGGCCAAGGCCGTCGGAGCACTTATCGGCCAGGCGAAGAAGAAAAACCCCAACGTCAACCCGGGCAGAGTCCGCGAAATCTGCCTCAACATGATCGAGAACGAGCGTTGACCTGTTTTGCGCGGGAGAAACTCATGAAGTTCTATTCATTTCAGATCGTTATCGAAAAGGAAACCGAAGACAAGGGCTATTATGCCTATAGTCCGACGCTTCCGGGCTGCTTCAGCAACGGCAAGACGATCGAGGCAGCCAAGCGCAACATCCGCCAGGCCATTGAGCAGCATGTGCAATCGCTGTTGGCGCACGCCCAGCCGATTCCACGTTGAAGAATTTCTACAGTGGCGATGAATCGGCTAGGAGCAAAAGTGAGCATCATCACGCTGACGACCGACTTCGGCACCGGCAGCCCGTACGCGGCGGCCATGAAAGGGGTGATCCTCGCGATCAATCCGGAGGCCACGATCGTCGACATCACGCACGACATTCCGGCCCAGGACATCCGCCGCGGGGCCGTGGTGCTCGACGACGTCTGCGAGCGGTTCCCCGACGACACGATCCACGTCGTGGTCGTCGATCCCGGGGTGGGGACGGATCGTGCCATCCTCTACGCGCGGATCGGCACGCAGAACTACGTCACCCCGGATAACGGCCTGCTGAGCAGCCTGGCCCGGCGGGTGCCGCCGGCGAAGCTGATCCGCCTGGCCGACCCCGAGTATTGGTTGCCGGAAGTCTCCGCGACGTTCCACGGCCGCGACATCATGGCGCCGGTGGCCGCCCGGCTGAGCCTCGGCCTGGACCCCGAGCGATTGGGCCCGCCGCTTGAATCACTTGAGATGTTCGAGTCGCCCGCCGTGCAACTGATGACGAGCCGGATCGAAGCAACGGTGCTTGATATCGATTCGTTCGGCAACCTGATTACGAACGTAACGGCCGACATGCTTGCGGGCCGGCCGACCGACGAGCGGGTGTGTGTCATCTGCAACATCTACGAGACCTGGGGCGTCTACCGCACCTACGGCGACCAGCCCGGCGGGACCTTCATCGCGCTGATCGGTTCCAGCGGCCGGCTCGAATTGGCCGTCGTCGGCGACAACGCGGCGGAGCGGCTCGGCATCCAAGTCGGCACGCCGGTAATTGTAAGTTGGGAGTGAGCGATGCGCAAGCCACGCGTCTATGTGGAAACGTCTGTCTTCGGCGGTACGGCAGATGAGGATTTCGCTACTGGGAGCCGTATGTTCTTCGACCGGGTTCATCAGGGCGATTTCGTGCTGCTGATTTCGCAGATTACCCTGGATGAATTGACTGGAGCACCCGAGAACGTTCAGCAAGTACTCAAAGATTTGCCGGACGATAGTCTCGTTCAGGTTGCCAACGACGACGAAGTAAGAGCTTTGGCTCAAGCCTATCTTGATGCCGGCGTCTTGGGCAGCTCCAGCATCGCCGACGCGCTTCACGTCGCGACCGCCACCGTCGCCAGAGCCGACTTGGTTCTCAGTTGGAATTTCAGGCATATTGTCAATTACGACCGTATCCATAAGTACAACGGTGTGAATGCTCTCAAAGGGTACCCGCCGGTTGAAATTCACAGCCCCTTGGAGATGAGCTATGACTACGAAAAGAAAGACATTTGATTGCGTTGAGATGAAGAATCGGATCCAGGCTGCGAGACTGGCGGAATATGAATCACGCAAGGGCGAGTTTACATCCTACCTCGATTTCGTCAACGCCAGAGTAAGGGATTCTGAATTGGCGAAGCTTGTTCGTCATAAGACGGGAGTGGTCAGGGGAAAACAAGACTGAGAGGATGAGTTCAGTCACGGTGCAAGACCCCATCCCCGAAAAACTGCGAGCCTGGGACCGTACGCTCGTCTGGCACGCCTTCACCCAGATGGCCGAGTACGAGCCGCTGATCATCGAGCGCGCCGACGGTTGCGTGCTGGTCGATATCGACGGCAACGAGTACATCGACGGTGTGAGTAGTCTGTGGTGCAACGTCCACGGGCATCGCCACCCGAAGCTCGACGCCGCCTTGCACGAGCAGCTCGACCACGTGGCGCACGTCACGTCGCTTGGCTCTTCAAACCCGACGACAATCAAGCTCGCCCGGCGCCTGGTCGATATCACGCCCGCCGGGTTGGAGCACGTGTTCTTCTCCGACGACGGAGCCACGGCCGTCGAGGTGGCCGTCAAGATGGCCTTGCAGTATTGGCGGCAGCGCGACGACCCGCGGCCCCAGAAGACTTGCTACGTGGCCTTGGGCGAAGCCTACCACGGCGACACGATCGGCAGCGTGAGCGTCGGCGGGGTCGAGCGGTTCCATGCCATGTTCCGGCCGCTGCTGTTCGAGACGCTCCGCGTGCCGGCGCCCGATACTTACAGAACGCCCGAGGGAGTCTCGGCCGACAATCTGACCGCCTATCATCTCGACAAACTCGAAAGCGTATTGCGCGAACATCACCAGCGGATCGCAGCGATGGTGATCGAACCGCTCGTTCAAGCGGCCGCCGGGATGATCGTCCATCCGCCGGGCTACCTGCGCGGCGTCAGGGAACTGACCAGGGAGCACGACGTGCTGCTGATCGCCGACGAAGTGGCCGTCGGCTTCGGCCGCACCGGACGGATGTTCGCCTGCGAGCACGAAGGCGTTTCGCCCGACTTGCTCTGCCTGGCCAAGGGCTTGACCGGCGGGTACCTGCCGCTGGCCGCCACGTTGGCGACCGACAAAATCTACAATGCGTTCCTGGGCGACTACGCCGAGAGCAGAACGTTCTTCCACGGCCACACCTACGGCGGCAACCCCCTGGGCGCGGCCGTGGCGCTGGCTTGCCTGGACGTCTTTGAGGAAGAAAAGACGCTGGCCGCGTTGACGCCGAAGATCGAACGGCTGGCCGAACATCTCGATCGTATCGGCGACTTGCCCCACGTCGGACATGTGCGTCAATGCGGGCTGATCGCCGGCATCGAGCTGGTCCGCGACCCGGCGACCAAGGAGCCGTACCCCTGGCAGGAGAAACGCGGCATCCGCGTCTGCGAACACGCGAAAAGCGAGGGCGTGTGGCTGCGTCCCCTGGGCAACGTCGTCGTGGTCATGCCCCCGCTGGCGATTACGCTCGAACAATTGGATCGCATCGCCGCGGCGGTCGAGCGCGGAATCAGCGCCCTCACACATTAGCCAGTAGTTTCTAGGACTTTTCGCGGCCGACTTGGCGCTTGTATACGAGGTTTTGGCGATGCTAGCAGAGGTTTTTCAAACTCTGTCGAGACGGGCTGACATGCGAAAACCGGTGCTAGCATCGAAAATCCGGGGATTCTTGCCCTCTGCAACTTCAAAAGTCCTAGAAACTACTGATTAGCAGCCTTGGCAAGGCAATTCCGGTTGAGACGGACTTGCCGGGCGACAGTACCCCCAACGACTGCCGTGGTCCTTTAGCCCCTCCAGAGACGACGTTTCCTCTATTGACCGCCATACTGAAAAATGGTATAATACTTAGCAGGATGCGAAAAACAGGATAGACGGAAGTATGATACGAAGTTTTCGTTGCAAGGATACCGAAAACCTGTTTAGCGACATCCCTTCCAAACGTTTTCGTGCAATTCAGAGGGTGGCGAGGCGGAAACTCGAAATGCTTGACGCCGCCGTCAGACTTCAGGACATGATGGTCCCGCCGGGTAACCGGTTGGAAACCTTGAAAGGAAGCCGAGCGGGTCAACACAGTATCCGCATCAACGACCAGTGGCGAATCTGTTTTACCTGGGATGCCGGAGATGCCTTCGGTGTGGAAATCGTGGACTATCACTGAGGCCGCAAGACGCAAACGGACCTAAGAGCATGAAGAAGAAACTTAATCCAATCCCTCCCGGCGAAATCCTCCTGAAGGAGTTCATGGAACCGTTGGAGATCAGCCAGAACAAGCTGGCGCGAGATATCGACGTGCCGGTGACTCGGATCAGCGACATTGTTCACGCCCGGCGCGGGATTTCCACCGATTCGGCATTGCGGCTGGCCGTCTATTTTGGAACCACGGCGGAGTTCTGGATCAATTTGCAGACCCGCTACGATCTGAAAATCTCCAAGCGGACTCTACTCCCGACGATCGAGAAGAACGTTCGGCCGCTTCAAGAGGTGAGTTAGGGATTGGGGTCGCCGAGACAAACCGTTTAGCCGCCGGCGGCACAGCGGCGTAAGGATTACGCCCCAATCCCCAGCCCCCATTCCCCAGCCTCCAGCCCCCAGCCCCTCTCACTGCGCCGCCGACTTGCTACCCTCGGGCGAGCCGCTGATGAACTCGCCGTTCTCGAGCGGCCGCGCGGCACAGGAGAAGCCCAGCCGGTGCAGTTCGTCCTTGATCTTGCGTAACTCGGCGAAGCTGTCTTGGTAGGTCCAGATCGTAACGGCATGGCGACCGGGACGGAACTTCGCCAGGGCGCCGCGAAACTCCGACCCCTCGGCCAGCGCCGCGTCGACGGTCTCGCCGAGCCCGGCCGAGACGGGAATGAACAACGCCCGCCGCAACCGGATGATCTGGCCGCTGTAGCCGAGTTCCACGGCCGTCTCCGGCGGGATTTCGTGACGCACGAGGATATACTTCAGCCGGAACCCATCGATGGGCCCGATCGTGTCGACCACCTCCGTCCGGTCGCGGAGCTTGTACTTGCTGCGATGGAACTCATCGCGAAGCCGATCGAGCAGCACGCTGAGCGGCACATAGACGATCCGTCCGTCGCGGAGTTGGAAGTGGGCTTCCCGGCCGTCGACCGTGCGGCTTAGCGGCGTGGGATAGTTTTTCACGACGGTCGGTTCCGCTTTGGCCTTTTCCACATCCGCCCGCTCGCGCTGGAGTTGCTCGACCTGGCGCCGCGCCAGGGCAAGGCTGCTGGCGAAGTCGAAATCGCGGCGCGACTGGGCATCCATCCGCTCGCGGCGCGACGCGATCTTGTGTTGCAGCGCCGCAACGGCGGTGGCCAACAGGTCGCGCCGGCAGCTTTGGGCGAGCGTTTCGGATTGCACCGCACCGATCTGGCGGGCGGCCTTGAGCACGTCGTTGCGCATCGACGCTTCGGCGGCCAGGTCCTTTTCCAGCTCGCGATCCTCGGCGGCGTTGCCCGAGATGGCCGCCACGACCGGCGCGTTCTTCACGCGCACCCCGACCACCATCACGAGGATGATCAGGATGCCCACCATGTTGGCCACGATGTCGAGGAACGAATCGTGGCCCACCGCGGCGGCGGTTGCTCTACTCGGTCTCGGCATCGATCAGTGGATAGTGGGTAGTGGGTAGGTAGTGGGCAGTGCTTAGCTGGCGAGCATTCATCATTGTTTCTTTCTTTCCACCTTCAACCCGCTGTTTGCCAGCAGGATGGCCAGCTCGGCGAAGCACCTATCGGCGTCGGGCGCGACATGGACCTTCAGGATCGGGCGCCAGTACATGCCGTTGCCGGCAATGCCCCAGCCTTCCATGTATTCCCAAACGGCCGAAACAAAACCGTCGATCGACGGCTCAGTCCGTGGCCCCAGCGGAATCGTCTTGCCGCCGGGCAGCCCCTGCTCGGGCACGATCACCAGCCGATCGCGATGGCAGTCCACGCGGATCGGTCGGGTGATGGGAACCGAAGCCGCCGAGGCGTCGGGCAGACCCCAATTCGCGCCGCGACGGTGCGCCAAGCTGTGTACTCGCCCGGCGCCAGACGTTCCGGTAGACCCGTCCGCAGAAGACTCGTCGGCAACGAGGCTCCCGGATCTCATGTTTCGGGAATCCGTCTTTGGGGAACTTACCGTGCTCGGCCCCATGCCGGGCGAACCGGCGCCGCCGGGGCCGGTCCCGACTCGCGTCGTGCCGCCGGAACTCGCACCGCCGGAACTCGCACCGCCGAGAGTCGTGTCGCCGGAACTCGAACCTCCGGAGCTGGCTCCCTCGATGCTCGTGCCACCGGGACTCGTGCCGCCGGCGCCCGAGCCGGCAGGGCCTGTGTCGCCATGACCCGCGCCACGGCGCCCCGTGCCGCCGACAGCAGTCGGGTGGCTGACGGCTGATCGCGGCGAAGCCCCGGTGGAGGTTGCCCGGGGCACTGCTGCGCTTTTCCCCACCCACCCCGCTCCCCTGTTCTGATGCGACCGACTGCTTGTGCCGTCGGGACTCGTGCCGTGAACACCCTTGCCGGGACCCGTACCGCGAGAGCCGGAACCGTTACCGAAAGCCCCGGCCGATTCGTGCGACCCGGAGCGGTTGTCACCGTCGAGCAGTCCGCCGTCGGGGACGATTCCGCCGTGGGTGGGCGAGGCTCGATAACGCGTGTACATTCCGCCGGCGTAGTGTCGCGGTGCGGCCGCGGCGAGCCGATCCTGGCGCCGGCGAGCCGCTTCAATCGCGCGACGCACCACGTTGGCCAGTTCGGGGTCGGACCGTTGGAAATCGAGTTGCCAGTCTTCGCTGATCAGTTCGTAACCGAACTCCGGCCCCCAGGATTTCAGGGCTCGCCGAGCGGCATAATACGCGCCGATGCCGCTGGGTCGCACGAGCAACAACGGGTAGGGTTCGCCGGGGCGGCGCGGGTCGAACTCGCGCCGCTTAAGCAGATATTCGCGTGCCGCCCGAAGCGCGGCGGCCAACGGGTTGCTAGGCCCCATCGGCCCGTCGAAATCGGACTCGCCCAGCACGATCTCCTCCGGCTGCAAGATGACGGCGTCGGCGGTGCATTCGACGTAGATCGGACGGCGATGGGTTTCGTGCGGTCCGTGGTACGGCACGACGGCGTAGCAGCGGCGTCGCTTCTTGGCGGCCTGCCGGGCGTCGTCGAGTTGTCGCTTGGCCTTGGCGATCTCGGCCCGCACTCGTTCGAGTTGTGCTTCCAGTTGGGCTCGTTGCCGGGTGTCGCTGTCGTCGATGCGGTCCTGCTCCGCCAAGGTTGCCTCAAGCTGGGCGAGTTCGGCGCCCAGCCGCCGCGCGTGATCTTCGACGTGGCCCAATACCAGCCGCACGTCGGCCAGTTGCGAATGCGTCTTGTCGCGCGACTCCTTGAGCAACTCGATCTTCCATTGCACCTCTTCCCGGGCTTCGTTCAATTCTTTTTGCTGCTGGGCGGTTTGCGCCGCGGCGGTTTGGGCCGCCTGGAGCGTGGCCTGACGCGAGATGACGACCAACAACAGAATCAGCGCTCCCATCGTGGAGATCAGTACTGCCAAGAACGGGAACAACGACATGCTGACGCCCGAGCGCCGCCGGCGTCGGTGCTGGGTGAGGGCTGCTGGTCTCATGCCGCTTGAGTCGTCCGTTTGTTGGGGTCAAGCTGAACCGCCGCCTGGTCGGAGGGACTTTCGGCCAGCCGGGCATTGAGCAGATGGATCACCGCCGCGAGGCTCATAACGGTCTGCTCGAAGTTCTTCGCGCCGGACAGTGCCGCCAGGTTGCGGTTCAGCACGTCCTCGAGCCGAACCACCTTGCCGGCCGCTTCGACGGCACGGCGGAGCACGTCGGCCTGAGCGGTGAGCGATGCCTGCAACGAGGCCATGGCCTGGACATATTGCGAATGGATTTGCTGCACCTTCTCCCAGTGCCGGCGACTCCGCTCGATGGCGGCCTGCTCGGCGACGGCCAATTCCCGGGCGAACAGCTTCAAACCCTCGTTCAACGCGCCGCCGAGCACAGTCTGCAATTGCTCGGTGGTGGCCGTCGCCAGTCGGGCCGATCGCCGGTTGGACTCTTCGATCGAGGTCCGCCACAATTCGGCCTGACGCCGGACAAGATGTTCGGTCGCCTGAATCATCGTTTCGGTCATCCGGCGAGTCGCGATCAGTTGGCCGTCCGGTCCGGAAGGGATTTGCTCGAAGCGGCCTTCCAACTCGGCCGCCGCCCGGTCGTCGACCAGCGCCAGCAACGCGTTCTCCTTTTGATCGACGTAGTACTGGGCGAACATCAACACGATCGACAACACCAACGCCTGCGTGGTCGTGGCAAAGGCGACGCTCAATCCGGTGACCACCTGGGGCAGCGAGTCCTCGACCGCGCCGGGCGAGAGATTGGCAATCGCCATGGTGATGCCGATCACCGTTCCGAGGAACCCGAGGATCGGAATCGCCCAAATGATGACCCG
>JAUWWA010000350.1 GCA_030617125.1 Pirellulales bacterium
CCCCCGGCCTCCACCCCCCGTTTCCGACCGGCGCCCAACCTGCGTGGGTGGGGGTGCAAGTTCACCCCCCCCCCATGTTTTTCCCTCTTTACCGGTGGTGGCATTAAAACCCCCACACCAACATGTGGCTTTTTCAACGGGCCGCTAAACAGTAGTTTCTAGGACTTTTTGTCTTGCCTTTGTCGTTTTCCCAGGTTCCACAGGGTTTTTCAAAGTCGTGTGCTGCGGAGCAGACTTGCGAAAACCTCTGCGCGAGCTTGGGATTACAGGGAAATATGGGTTGGTGCTAGCACTGAAAGTGCTAGAAACTACTGGCTAAACGGTCCAATGCCGTGCTATACGGAATCGCATTTTCTGATCTGCGCAATCATCCAACCCACGACTCCCAAACCGATAACAAACACTACCAAAAACATCGCCAGCGGGCCCCATTGTACGTCCACCGGCTGGGAATACACGTCCCAATACGGCTCTAGGTTCAGATTCTGTACGACCTGCCGGCTGACGGCGTTGACGCCCAACACGCCGAACTGCCCCAATGCCACAAGGGCGGCCACCGCTCGCGTCCGCCCGCCAAAGAGAATCAGCAACCAGGGCAGGCCCGGCGAAAGCGCGGGCAGAACGGCCAAAACCACCAGCGGCCAACCGAATATCGACTCGCGCAACTCCGCCGACCACGTGCCGAACACGTACCACGAGCCGGCCGCGGCGAACCAAAGCAAGCCGACCGTGTATAGCTTCTTGGCGAATCCCCATGCCCAGCGTCGATAATCCTCGTCGGCGGTCTTTCCGGTTAGGACCGGCGAATCAATAACTGTCGCCATTGGGAAGGGGACAGTCCCATTTTCGTCGGACGAAAATTGGGACAGTCCCCCTTCGTCGGCAGAGTTTCCGGTCAGCCACTCGGCGTCGAACAGCAACCAGGCGGCGGTGGTTTGCAGTGCCAAGCCAAGCATCAACAGCCAGCGGGGCCAGAGCGTCACGTCGCCGACGTTCAAGGCGGTCCCCAAGGCCGCGCCCGCCAGACTATTATGTTTCCAAAGTTCCGGCCAACGATCGACGTGGTCCATCAAGCTCAGACCATTGACGAACAGAAAACCGATCGCCAGGAAGAAGACCGCCGCGCACCAACCGGCGGCGACGCGCCAATAGGGCATCTCCTTCGCGCCGCTTTTACATCCCCAGGCGTAGGCGTAGACGCCGTAGTAGGCCGGGATCAGCAGGCCGACAATCGCCAGCCAGGACCAGGCCATCAGGATCGTGGCCGGAAAAAAGACCTTGTAATAGGCCAATTGCATGAACAGCAGCGGCACGATGCCCAGGTTCACGCCGATCGCCACGATCACCGGCATCTGCCGCAGCAGCCGGCCGCCGCAGCGCCGCCCATGTTCGCCGCCGCGCAGGTGCAGCCACAACGCGACCGGCAGCCCGGCGTACCAGAGGTTCATCGGCACGGCGTGTAGAGTGAAGCCCAGGACCTTGAACAACTGCACGAACCAAATCGGGGCGGGCGTTCCGGCGGTGGCCCGTTCGACGAGCATTGTTGGGTCCATCAGTCCATCTCCCCGTATTCGTCCCTGCTTTCACCGCCGCTTTTCATCCACGGATGGATGCCCGCCGGACGCGATCGGTTGATCGTCATCAGATAATCGGTCAACAGTTCGGCCTCCTCGAGTGTTCCGCACCAGGGTGGCATGAAGTAGTTGTCGTCGAGCCGCTCGATCCTTTCGCGGACCCGCTCGCGCGGCCTGCCCTGAAACAACAGCCCCACGGCCGAGTAGCCCCGCTTGGCGGCGTGACAGTCGTTGCAGTGGTGCAGGAACAACACCTCGCCCAGCACGAGGCGGTCCTTGTACGGCAGATCGAGCAGCTTTTTGTTGTCTATCCGGCCATCGGCCAATGTCTCGGGATAACGCTCGGCCACGAACGCCCTGGTCCAGACGCCCTTTTGCAGATAGCCGCCGGCGCGCAATTCCGTCACTTCATCTGGCAAAACCTGGTTGCTTAAGACCACGTTGTAGATGACGAACGGTTTACGGATCGCTTCGCGGATGAACTCGCCGGCGCCGAAGGCCGCGATGCCGAACAGACACAACAGGCCGGCGAACCCGGGCGAGAGCCAGCCCGGATTGAGGTATGGCCCCAGATAAAGCATCGCGAACACGACCAGCGTCGAGGCGATAAGCACGCCGGCGAACACGTTCATCACGGCCGACGAGGCGAGCGTCGCCCTGGCGGAGTCGGGCAGAAAGGCGTACCAGGCCAGGCCGCCGGCCGTTATCATCACGGCCCCCAACAGCGCCGGCCGCGCCGAGCGAGCGGAAATTAAGTTGCGGAGCCGGGCTTCGCGGGCAAAGATCGATGCGTGCAGGTATACGTACAGCGAACTGAGCAGCAGGGCGCCGCCGGTGCGGGTGACCGTCTGCGGCACAAACTGCGGATTGAAGAACGCCACCCAAAAGTTCCGTGCCGCCGGATCGATGGCCCATCGGCCGGGATTGAGCATGAACGCCGTGATGCCGGTTATCAGCACCAGGCTGCCCCAGGCCGCCACGGCGTAGATCCAACCGATGGCGAGATGCTTCTTTTCGGACAAGCGTCCCCAATAGTAAAGGAAGATGAAGGCGGCCAGAAGCTCGACGAAGAAGAAGACCCACTCGGTGGCCCAGCCGAAGACGAAGGTGCGAATCAAGACCTCGGTGGCCAGCGGAGAGCTCAGTCCGATGGTCCACCAGATGCCCACGCCGGTGACGGCCCCGAAGACGACGGTCAGGAGGACGAAAAAGGCGGCGTGGCCGCGGAGGTAATCGAGATACTTGCGGTCGCGGGCGCGGTAGGCGTACCCCACCTCGACGGCCAGGAACAGCCCGCCGCCGACCGCGTAATGCGAGACCAGCACATGAACCACTGAGATGACGGCGATCAGCATCGGGGCCGTCAGTTGTGGGACGTACCACCAGGGGTAGTGCATGGCTGGACGGCTCCTTGCCGATTTCCGTCTTTCTGACTCTTAACCTTATTCTTCTCTCGCTACGCACGGCCGAAGGCCGCACCGTCCCAAGAACCATACCATCGGACACCAATTTGTGAAAGCCAAGGCGGCGCTGGCCAGCACCACCGCGCCCGCCATTCCCCGTAGTCCCCGTTCGATTGTTATGGCAAGTCCCCTTTCTGGTCCTCGACGTTTTGCCCCGGCGCGGCGTCGGCGGGCGGCAAGACGGGGTCCGAGATCGTCTGAGCCGGCCGAACGGCCGGGCAACAGCAGGTCGAAATGCCGCAACGCGGCAACACCCAACGGTTCAGCACGAACCAAACCACCAATACTGTCAGTGTGAATGCAACGCCTTTCCAGCCCATGATC
>JAUWWA010000326.1 GCA_030617125.1 Pirellulales bacterium
CAAGGGCGCCGCCGCGCGGGCGGCGACCGTGATCTCCAAGCCGCTGTTGGACCGCTCGGGCATCGTTTCCGAGGTGGATCAGGAAAGCTGCGCCGCTTGCCTGACCTGTGTGCGCCTGTGCCCCTACGACGTGCCGGTGATCAACGAGCGGGGCGTGGCGCATATCGAACCGGCGAGTTGCCAGGGCTGCGGCATTTGCGCGGCGGCGTGTCCCCGCAAGGCGATCGTCACGCGGCACTATCGCGACGATCAGTTGGTTCCCAAGGTCGACGTCCTCTTCGGCGACGTGCAATTCGAGGCCGCCGGCGCGGCGGCTGAGCAAGTGGGAGAACAGGTTTGAGCAAAGACAACGCAGTGCAGCCGTTTGAGCCCAAAGTGGTGGCGTATTGCTGCACGTATTGCGCCTACACGGCAGGTGATCTGGCCGGATCGATGCGATTGGAGTACGCGCCTAACGTACGCGTCGTCAAGATCCTGTGCACCGGCAAGGTCGACGCCATTTTGTTGCTGCGCGCATTCGAGGACGGCGCCGACGCCGTCTACGTGGCCGGCTGCGCGATCGGCGACTGTCACTTCCTGGAGGGCAATCTTCGGGCGATCCAAACGGTGGCCTACACGAAAAAGCGACTCGCCGAGATCGGCCTCGAGCCGGAGCGGCTGGAGTTCTTCCACGTCCCCGCCTCGGACGGGCCCGGGTTTGCGGATGCTGCAAACGAAATGACCCGGCGCGCCAAGACGTTGGGACCGAATCCCTTGCGGAAATCGATCACACAAGCCGCGGGCAGGAAACTCGCCAAGGAATCCGATGAGCATCCGCCACTGCCCGAGGCGGTGCTCGGCAAGTTGATCCACCATTCGGAACGGACCACCGTGGGCTGAGCGACTTACACAATGGGAGCACGATGATGATTGTCGCCGAAAGAAAACCACTCGAACAAGTTGAAGCGATGATCGACGGCTTTGAGAGAATCCTGGTCGTCGGTTGCGGCACCTGCGTGGCCGTGTGCATGGCGGGTGGCGAGAAGGAAGTCGAACTGTTCGCCGCCGAACTACGGATGAAAGGAAAGCTGGACGGCAAGCAGCGGACGATCGACGAAATCACCATCACCCGCCAGTGCGACATGGAATATCTCGAACAACTCGCCAAGTACGTCGACGATTACGACGCGATCGTTTCCACGGCCTGCGGAGCGGGAGTGCAGTTCCTCGCCGAGCGCTACGACGAAAAACTCGTGCTGCCGGCGCTCAATACGCGGTTCATCGGTGTAGCTGAAGGGGCTGGAGTTTGGAGCCAACGTTGCATGGCCTGCTCGGATTGCGTTCTCGACCAGACGGGCGGCATTTGTCCGATGACCATCTGCGCCAAGAACCTGTTGAACGGCCCCTGCGGCGGGACCGACCACGGCAAGTGCGAGGTGGACGGCGAAAAGGATTGCGCCTGGACGCTGATCTACCGCAAGCTGGAGAAGATCGGACGCCTCGACACCATGAGGAAAATTCAGCCGCCAAAGGATTACAGCCTGATGACCACGCCCGGAAAGTACACGCACGAGGCCTTCAAGGAAACGCAAGCAGAAGATGAGGAATAACCAGATGGTCGCCGCCTTTAAGCAGGCTTTCGCCGAAAAACCGTTCGTCGTTACCGCCGAAGTCGGGCCGCCAAAGGGAACCGACGTCTCCGAGATGATCGAGCACATTGATCTGCTCAAGGACAAGGTCGACGGGCTAAACGTCACCGACAACCAGAGTTCGGTCATGCGGATCAGCTCCCTGGCCGTCTGCCGGATGATCGTGGATCGCGGCGGCGAACCGATCCTCCAGTTGACCTGCCGCGACCGCAACCGCCTGGCGCTGCAATCCGAGTTGCTCTCGGCATGGGTCCTCGGCGTTCGCAGCGTGCTCTGCCTGACGGGCGACTACATCTCCGTCGGCGACCATCCCCAGGCCAAGCCGGTGTTCGATCTCGACAGCGTCCAACTGTTGCAGACCGTCGGTTTGATGAACAACGGCAAAGACCTGGCGGGCAACGACATGAAGGGACCCACCGGTTTCTTCGCCGGGGCGGTGGTCACGCCGGAGGCCGATCCGATCGAACCGCAAATGCTCAAGTTCGAGAAGAAGATCGCCGCGGGGGCACAGTTCATCCAGACCCAGGCGATCTACGACCTGGACAACTTCAAGCGATTCATGGAGCAGGCCCGCAGGCACAATGTGAAAATCATGGCCGGCATCGTGCTGCTGGTTTCGGCGGGTATGGCCCGCTACATGAACAAGAACGTACCCGGCATCTTCGTCCCCGACGATTTGCTCGATGAAATGGCCGGCGCGCCGAAAGAAAAAAGGCTCGAGACCGGGATTCGCATTGCCGGCAGGATGATCAAGCAGTTGCGTGAAGAGCAGGTTTGCGACGGGGTACACATTATGGCCATCGGCAAGGAAAGCTGCGTGCCCGATATTCTCAAGGCGGCCGAATAACCAGAGGTGGGATGCCCATGCCGAAAACCCGTTGGATCGACGTCGCCGCGCAAGCCGATGAGCGAGGAATCGCCATCGATAAGGTCGGCGTGAAAAGAATCCGTTATCCGATCGTCGTGCTGGATCGGGCCCACGGCACGCAGCATACAGTGGCTACCTGCAACATGTACGTGAATCTGCCCCATGCCTTCAAGGGCACGCACATGAGCCGGTTCATCGAGGTCCTCAACGCCTACCGCGGCGAGATCTCGGTGAACAACTTCATAGACATTTTGAAGAACATCCGGGACTGCCTCGACGCCGAATCGGCGCACCTCGAAGTAGAGTTTCCCTATTTCATCGAGAAAGAAGCGCCAGTCAGCAAGGTCCGAGGACTCATGGAGTACCGCTGCCGCATGACCGGCGCGATCGACGGCGGCAAAATGGACCTGAAGGTGGAAGTCTGCGTGCCGGTTAATACGTTATGTCCCTGTTCGAAGGCGATTTCCGACCGCGGAGCCCACAATCAGCGGGGGGAGGTCTGCATCGGTTTCCGCACCGCCCGCTTCATCTGGATCGAAGAGATTATCGAAATCGCCGAAAGCGGCGCCTCGAGCAGCGTCTTCTCCGTGTTGAAGCGTGAAGACGAGAAATTCGTAACGGAAGCCGCCTTTGACAGCCCGGTCTTCGTCGAGGACGTGGTGCGCAACGTGGCGGAGAAACTGGAGGCGATCGAACACATCACCTGGTATTGCGTGGACGTGGAGAACTTCGAATCGATTCATAACCATTCCGCTTATGCGCGGGTGGAACGCGATAAGCGACAGGCGGCGGCGAGCCGCTGAACTTGTCGGAACTGCTTGCGCCATCGATGTTTAGCGGGCGGGCATCGCCCGCCGTTTGGTTGCGGCCGAAGGCCGCGCTAGGTTCTTGGCAAGAGAATCCTTCGTGCCAGAAAAGCGTGTTCGCTTACTGTCGAATCAGAGTCCTGCTCCCTTGTAGCGGGTTTCCAGGGAGCCGTGACCAGGAAAACAGACCCTCCACCTGACAGTTGCCCGGGGGCTGGACATGGCGCGCGTCCCATGATA
>JAUWWA010000289.1 GCA_030617125.1 Pirellulales bacterium
GGCGACGGCGGCAACTCCACGGCGGAACTGATCAACAACCGCCGCATCGCCCCGCTGTGGGACGACCTGCGCACCGACGGGGCCGGCGACGACGTCTACGTCGTCTCGGAGTCCGATCACGTGGTCATCCGCTGGAACGCCACCAACAAGGTCGACGGCAGCGACGTCAACGTGGCGGTCACGCTGTTCGACTCGGGGTTGATCCGTTTCGACTACGGGGCGGGCAACCGGGCCCTGACGCCGACGGTGGGGGTTTCCCGGGGCGACGGCGCTTGGTATGCCCTGTCCTCCTACGACGCCGCGCTGAACTTGACCAACGCCAATTCCGTCGAGTTTGAAGCCTTCTCAGGTCTCCCGCCCTACGAAGAGACCGTTCTGGACGAGCGCCTGTTCTACGACTACCACGACCACGGAACGCCCCAGAACTGGCGCTTGGACAACAGCTACTGGACGTACAGTCTGCCCATCAGTTTTCCCTTCTACGGCAACAGCTACTCGACCGTGTACGTGACGTCCAACGGGTTCCTCCAGTTCGGCACGACTTCCGGCGCTTACGACGGGTCGAACAGCACGGAGGAACTTCTCTCGCAGATCCGCATCGCCCCGCTGTGGGATGCTCTTCGCACCGACCGGCCGGGCGACGACGTGTTCATCGACTCCTCGCAGGCCGACCGGGTAACCATTCGCTGGGACGCCACAAACAAAGCGGACGAAAGCGACGTGAACTTCGCGGTCACGCTGGTGGACACCGGCGAGATCCGGTTCCACTACGGGCCGGGCAACACGAATCTCACGCCCACCGTGGGGATTTCGTCGAGCAACGGCAAGACTTACCTGCTGCCGGACTATGACGGCCGGGAGGATCTCAACGGCGTCCCGGCCATCAAGTTCACGCTCGAGCCCAGCTTTGCGGATATCGGCGCGTACGAGTTCCGCGGGTCCAGCTTCGATACCCAGCCGCCGACCGTCTCCGGAACCGAACCCGGGGTCGTGCACGCCAACGGCATCAGCAGGGATCAGATCGGGGCAATTCAGGTCACCTTCAGTGAAGAGCTCAACAGCATCGACGCCAACGCGCCGGCCAACTACGACCTGCGCACCAGCGGACCGGGCGGCATCTTCGGCGACGACGACGACACGGTCTTCACGCTGCTTCCCAGCTACACCATTGGGCAGACGGTCGTCACGCTGGCCGTCTCTGAAGGGCCGCTCGACCACGGAGACTATCGGCTGACGATTGCGGGCGATTCCACGCGAGACCTGGCGGGCAATCGACTGGACGGCGACTTCGACGGCAGCCAGGGCGGCGACTACGTCCGCTTCTTCAGCATCGACAGGGTGGCGCCCACGGTTACGGTCGATCACCTCACCACGAATGATCAAACTCCGCCGCTTGGCGGATCCGTCGACGACCCCACGGCAATCATTGAGGTCACCGTCGCCGGGAAGACTTACGCGGCAATCAACAACGGGGACGATACGTGGAGCCTGCCCGACGACACCATCAGCCCGCCGCTGGTGCCCGGAACGTACGATATCCAGGCGGCGGCGACCGATCCGGCCGGCAACGTCGGGAATGATGACACCTTGAATGAACTCACCATCGGCGGCGGGCTCTACTGGGACGAGGCCGGTGACGGCAACTGGGGCGACGTGTCCGGCGGCTTGTCGCGCTGGGTCGACGCGGCCGGCAGCCAACAGACCTCCTACCCTGATGAGTACCTCACCGGCGCTACGGTCCGAACCAACACGGTCACCGCCGCGGCCGATCGTTCCACCGCCAACTTGACGATCGAGAGCGGCACGCTGGCGGTGAGCAACGGCGTGACCGTCGATCCGGCCGGCGATTTCACGGTGGCCGGCGCCGGGACGCTCGCCATCCAACTCGGTGGCGACGCCAACGGCCTGGTCGACGCCGTGGGATGTGCCAGCCTCGACGGCACGCTCGCTCTGGAAGCAGTCAGCAACTTGGGCGATCCGGGCGCCGGCGATTGGGGCTACAAGACCCGGACGATCGTCGAAGCCGATGAGGACATCTACGGAAGCTTTGAAGGTGAACCGGCCACGGGAGAACATCTCGGTCACGGCGCCTTCCATCATCAGGTCGACTACAACTCCAACACGGTAACCGTGGACGTGCTCCAAGCCGGCCCGGGCGACGCCAACGGCGATGGCTACTTCAACTTCGGCGACATGATCGCCATGTTTTCCCTGAGCGGTGCTCATTACGGAAAGGCAGACGTGACCGACCTGGAGTGGACCGGTGGCGATTTTACAGGCGACGGGAGCTTCACCTTCGCCGACTTGATCGCCGCCTTCTCGTCCCTTGGGGCTCACTATGGCCGTGGACCGTACGCGACTCCTCCCGCTCCGTTGACGACTGAAGAGAGTGTCGCGGAGCGGGAAGCCGGGATGCCCTCGCTGAACGTAACAAGTGCTCTGGCCACTCCGCAACGCGAGGAGAACTCGTCAGTCGTGGCCACGAGTGCTGCGCCGTTTCCAATGGGAGTCGACACCAATCAGCGCACAAGCAACGTCCGGAGGGCAGCCGCTTTCGATGCCGCCTTGGAGCAGCCCGTCGAGCGGGAGCCGCTGGCGTACAATCCCTCAGTGAGTGAATTGACCTGGATGCTTGACTACGAACGGCTGATCGCTCAAAACCATTCCAGCCGGAAGGACAACTCGGCCGAAACCGCCGTCGACAAGCTGCTGGCCACGTGGCCGTAGGCCGATCACTGGCGAGGACAACGGCAGCTAGCGATTGGTCCCCCGAGACGACTCAGCCCGTTGACGCGGGTCGGCCCGTAGCCGCCGCTTCGGATTGGCCGGAGAGGACAGGAATCGAACATCCCCGGAAAACACGGGGAAAATAGGGGTTTCGGCCCAAAGCGGCGCAGAATCCGGCGCAGTTGATGCAGAAAACTGCCCGGATAACCCCCATTTGACGGAAGTGATTGACGCTTGGCCCAGCCTGCCCGATGCGGCCAAGGCGGGCATCGTGGCGATGGTCCGGGCAGCCGGCGGCACGGGCTGAATCACCCTGGGGCGCTCCCGATATTCCCAAAAAGGTACTTCCCGGCCGACTTCGCCAAGCGACTGCCGAGGGAACGGTTGCGGTGGTAGAGACAGTTTGTTGGCGGCATCATACAAGAGGAGGGACGGACGATGCAGACATTGGCAAACGACGCCACGGCCGACTAATTGCTAGACTACCTGGCGGCCCGAGGGCTGGCCGAAGTGCGGCGGGCGGCCCGGGGGATGCAGCTTCGGCCGATCCCGGCCGGCGAAGCCCTGTGGCCATCACGCGGGTGGGCCAATGCGCTGCGAGATAGCCTCACCTGGCCTGGGGCAGGACATCGTCGACGGGGCCCTCAACATGGTCCGCATCTGGCGGAGTTCGCCCCCGCACTACAAGTATCCGGTGGCCATGACGGCCGAGGTGTTTGCGCTGATCGACAAGCCCGTCAAGCACCCCCAGCACTGCAACGATTACGAGGGCCTGTGGCACGACGTGTTGTGGATGAGCCGGATGAACATTATTCGGCGGATCGACGCCACGCAGCACTTGTTCAAGGTGACTATCACCGGCACGGGCCGCAAGCGACTGCACACGTTGAAGATTGTGTGCGGCCCGGGTGACGACGCCGAGCCGGTGCTGACGGTGATGATGCCGGACCAAGACTGAAAAGAACCCCGCAGCGTCACCCCCGGGGTTCGCGTCCCGGGCGGGGGCTTTTGCGTGCTCTGCGTGCTACTACCGCCGCTGCTCGCACGAAAGCTGCAAGGAGTCGGGCCTGGGCATGGCCGAGCAGGAGGAGCGGATCGCGGCCTACATCCAACTCTTGCGGATCGACCACCCCGAGCAC
>JAUWWA010000039.1 GCA_030617125.1 Pirellulales bacterium
GAAGCCGCAGCCCAGACGTGCGATGCCCGCAGTTTCCACCCCCTGAGACTGGCTCTCGAGAAGCCCGCTCGTACACAAGCATGCGCCAGCTAAACGCCTTTACCGTCGACGTGGAAGACTATTTTCAGGTTTCCGCGTTCGAGAAAAGCATCAGTCGCAATCAGTGGGATCAATTTGACTGCCGGGTTGTTGCGAACACGCACCGAATTCTCAGGCTGTTGGATCGCCACAACGTAAGAGCCACCTTCTTCGTCCTTGGCTGGGTGGCCCGCCGGTATCCACGTTTGGTACGAGATATTCACTCCTCGGGACACGAGGTCGGTTCCCACGGCTACTGGCACCGCTTGATCTACCATCAATCGCCTGAGGAGTTCCGCGACAACCTGCGCCGGTCGCGCGACGTATTGGAGGACACGATTGGGGAACGGGTCACCGCACACCGTGCCGCAAGTTTCTCCATTACGAAGCGGTCCATTTGGGCCCTTGATATTCTCGCGGAAGAAGGATTTCTCGTCGATTCGAGCATATTTCCCACTCCCTGCAACGGCCGCTACGGGATTCCCGACGTCGAACCGAAGATCCATCGGATCACAACATCGGCCGGCCCCCTGTGGGAGTTTCCGCCGTCGGTCGTCAGGCTCGCGCGCCTGAATGTTCCCGTCAGCGGCGGCGGTTACTTCCGGCTTTACCCTTTGTCTTTGACCTTGTACTGTCTGGCAAGGATCAATCGACGGGCGCGTCAGCCGTTTATGTTCTACGTCCACCCGTGGGAGTTGGATCCTGAGCAGCCTCGCTTGCGGACTGCTTCACGGATGACCCGATTCCGGCACTATGTGAACCTCTCGACAACCGAGCGAAAGCTGGATGTGCTCTTGCGAAGATTCCGCTTCGGACGGGTCCGCGATGTCGTCAACCACAGAACGGACAGAGAGGATCGGCACAGCGCAAGCAGCGACTTGTGCTCGCGGAAAACTGGAGTCAACGTGTGACACTCAAGAAGATGGACGCCCACGAACCATCTAGCACGGCGCTGTCCGATCATGATAAAGCCGACGATGCACAGACGTTGTCGATCAGCGTTGTCGTGCCGGTGCGGAACGAGGCGAAATTCATTCGGCGCACATTGACCCAGCTAGCCACGCAGCGTTACGATTCAGAGCGATTCGAAATCATTGTGGTCGACGGCCAGTCCACCGATGATACCCGAACAATCGTCGCAGAATTCGTAGAACGTTATGACAATGTTCACTTGCTGTCGAATTCTCGACAGTTGTCAAGCGCGGCACGAAACGTCGGCATCCGGCACGCCCGCGGAGACGCCGTGGTTGTCGTCGACGGGCATTGCGAAATTGAGGACGACCGGTTCTTGAGTAAGCTGGCGATGGCCTTTTCCGTCAGTGGTGCCGACTGCCTGGGCCGGCCGCAGCCGTTGGACCTCTCCGACGCCGGCACGCTGCAGCGAGCGATCGCCGCGGCCCGTTCTTCTTGGTTGGGACATCACCCGGATTCGTTCATCTACTCCTCTCAACAGGGATTCGTGCCGGCGGGGAGCGTCGCCGTCGCATACCGCCGCTCGGTCTTCGAGAAGGTCGGCTACTTCGATGAAAACTTCGACGCCTGCGAAGACTTTGAGCTGAACCACCGCCTGGATCGTGCTGGTCTGCGCTGCTATTTCACGCCTGAAATCGCGGTCCACTACTTTCCTCGCGGAAATCTCCACGGCTTGTTCCGGCAGATGGTACGCTACGGCCGCGGGCGAATTCGGCTGCTGCGGAAACACCCGGACACCTTTGCTATCCGGACGCTTCTGCCCGCCGTGTTTCTCGCCGGGGGCGTCCTTGGCCTGCTCGTCTGCTGGCTCTGGGCGCCCTTGGCCGCGGTGTATGTGGGCGCGCTGGCAACGTATCTGGCGGCCGTGCTGACCGTCTCGATCATGATTGGGATCCGACACCGCGACTTGTGGCTTTTCCCCTGGCTGCCCGTAGTGTTTCTAACCGTCCATGTCGCAGCGGGCATGGGACTTCTGATCGAGGCACTGTGGCCTTTGCGACGCCGCAAGGGAAACGGACGAGACGGCGCCACATCCGGCAGTATCGCCTGTGGCGGACCAGGGCGCCACGACAATCGACTTCACTCCGGAAATACTCGGAGGGTACGTGACGGGAACGACTCATGACAGCAATCGCCAGTGAGAAAGAGCGCGCCGCGACCACACCGCATGCCGAGAAGCCCCAAGCATGTGCGAGCGACACGGCTGGAAGGCCGCTCCGAACGGGGCTGCTGGGAGCCGGCCATATCAGTGAGTTTCACGCCCGAGCGCTGCGGCGGCTGCCCAACGTGGAGATCGTCGGCCTGGCCGATCTCGACTTAACCCGTGCCAAGGAGTTGGCCCAGCGGCATCGTGTGCCGGCAACCTTCCCGTCGCTCGATGAACTGCTCAACGCCGAGCCCGACGTGGTCCACGTTCTCACGCCGCCGGCGGTGCACGCGAAGAACGTGATCCGGGCCCTCGAACACGGCTGCCACGTCGTTGTGGAAAAGCCGCTAGCCACGACTATCGAGGAGTGCGACCGCATCGCAAGCGCGGCGGAAGCAAGCGGTAAGATGGTATGCGTTGACCATTCGCTTCTTCGCGATCCGTTCGTTGTGCGGGCGATGGAGATGGTTCGCAGAGGTGTAATCGGTGAGGTTGTAGGTGTAGACCATTTGCGGAGCCAATGCTATCCGCATTTTCAAGGCGGGACGGTTCCCGAGCAGTTTCGCGAGGGCGGGTTTCCGTTCCGCGATATCGGCGTACACTCGATCTACCTGCTGGAGGCGTTCCTGGGCGAAATCCGCGATGTGACGGTGCAGCTTGGATCGCCTGAAAGCGACGGATACCCCCGGTACAAGGAATGGAGAGTCCTGGTAGAGTGCCGGCGGGGACTCGGCCACGTGTACCTGTCGTGGAACGTCCAGCCCCTGCAGAACATCCTGATCATTCATGGAACCCGCGGTGTCATCCGCGCCGACATTTTTGGCATGTCGGTGACCGCCCGGAAGTCGGGACGACTACCCGACCACGCCGAGCGAATCGCCAACACCATCGGCGAGGGACGACGGATGATTGCCCAGGTGATGGGCAACGTCGTGGGGGTTCTGCGAAAAAAGCTGCGGCAGTACCACGGTCTACAGGAATTGGTCAGAGAATTCTACGAGGCGATCACTTCCGGCGGCGAGCCGCCGGTGAACGTTCGGCAAGGCCGCAGCGCCGTCCTCTGGACCGAACGGGTGGCCGTCCGGGCTGACGAGGCCAAGCGCAAGTATGAAGCCCGATTCGCCGCCAATGGCACCGCCGAGGCGCTCTTGACGGGGGCCACCGGCTTCATCGGCCGGCACCTCCTGCGACGCTTGCTCAGGGAGCGACAGCGGGTCCGCATCCTCGTCCGCCGGTCTCCACCGCCGGAGATCTTTGAGTGCGATCGCGTCGAGACTTTCCTCGGAGACCTGGGCGACCCGGCCGCTGTCGATCAGGCTTTTCAGGGGATCAAGGAAGTATTCCATCTGGGCGCCACCGTTGAAGGCCACGCCGAGGATTTCCAGTGCGGCACGGTGGCGGGCACGCAGAACATCGTCGAGAGCTCTCTGCGCCATCAGGTTGACAAACTCATCTACATAAGTTCGCTGAGCGTGATCCACACCGCGGCAGCGCGGCCGGACGTCAAGATCACCGAAGACTGGCCGTTCGAGCCCTACCCGGAACGCCGCGGGCTGTACACCCAGACGAAGCTTGCCGCTGAGCGGATCGTGGCCGACGCGGTCCGCAACCGTGGCCTGCGTGCCGTCATTCTCCGCCCCGGCGAGGTGATAGGACCGGACAAGGTTTTCCTGTCGGGAGCCGTGGGCCGCGAAGCTGGCGGCCGCGTTATCGTGCTCGGCGACGGGAAGTCGGTCGTGCCATTGATCTGGATAGAGGACCTCGTCGACGCCATTCTGGCGGCGGCCGAAAGTGGCCGTTTCGATGGCAGCGTCTTCAACCTCGTCGATCCGGAAGAAGTTACCCAGGACGAACTGGCCGAGCATTACCTGGGTGCGAACGGCCGCAGGAAGAAGATCACCCATGTGCCACTCGCGATGCTCTATCCCGCGGCTGGCGGGCTCCGGCTTGGGATGCGGATGCTGGGCCGGAGCGCCCCCATCACGCCCTACCGACTTCGTTCGGCCATCGGCAGCCGCCGTTTCGATTGCACAGCCGCGGCCTGCAATCTCGGTTGGCGGCCGCAGGTGGGGATCCGGCGAGGGATAGCGGCCATGACCAGAGGACCATCGTCGAAAGAAAACTAGGCGATTACACCGGATGGTTCCCTCAGGCTGCAGGGAGCGCCATCCGGCAGGCCCGACATCGCTGATTGTTGATCCTGGGAGAAGCGGCGTTGGAAGAACTCATTCAAGCGATTTTTTGCGTCCTGTTCCTGGCGCCCGCCCTCTTGGTTCCAGCCTATTACCTCGCGCTTATGGCCTTGCGGCTTGGCGGGGTGAAGGCGTGGTGTCCAGAAAGCCCGCTGCACGAGCATTCCTTTGCGATCGTGGTTCCTGCCCACAACGAGGAGAAGTCACTCCCGGATGCTCTCCAGTCGTGTCAGCAGCTCTCTTACCCCGAGAACAAATACGAGGTGTTCGTAGTAGCCGACAACTGTTCCGACGCGACGGTCGAGGTGGCGCATCGGTACGGGGCGACCTGCCTGGAACGACACGACCCCGGCCGTCCCGGCAAGGGACCAGCGCTTATGTGGGCATTCCAGCACGTTCTGAAGACGGCGCACGATGCGATCGTCGTTCTCGATGCGGATTGCCGTATCGACAAGCACGCCTTGCGCGTGTTTGACCAGTGTCTCCACGAGGGCAACCATGTCCTCCAATCGAACCATGTAACGTCCAACTGCGACGCCGGGCCGCTGAGCTACGTCGCCCGGGTCGGGCAGTTGTTGGAGTACGATTACGCTTACGCTCCCAAATCGTGTTTGGGGTTGGCGGTTCCCCTAGTGGGCACGGGGATGGTCTTCCACCGTGAAATCCTTCAGCAATATCCGTGGGACGCCGGTTCCGTCGTTGAGGACATCGAATACACGCTGTTGCTGGCCAAAAACGGCATTCCGGTGCGGTTCGTGGCCAACGTCGCCGTCCGGCACAACTCCGAAGAGCACCTCGACCAAGTGAAGGTCCAACGCCGCCGCTGGGCGAAAGGCATTCTCCGTCTTGGTCGCAGTAGGGCATTCCAACTGCTTGTGAAAGGCCTGGCAACCGGCCGCCCGCTGATCGCCGATGCCGGCTGGACGCTCCTGACGATGAGCCGGCCGTTGGTGCTTCTGCACGCAGCAGTTACGGTCATCCTAGCCGGGCTGCTCGCGCTGATGTCTCCCGGCGGATTCTCCTGGCGGTTTCTCGCGTTGGCAGGTGGTGCCGTGCTTGCTCACATGGTGGATTACGCTGTCGGCGTCGCGGTGCTCGGGCTCAACCTCCGCCGCGTGTGGCTGCTTCTTGCCGCACCGCCGGTCGTCGCCCGGCTTGCCGTAATCTCGCTTTGTTCCCTGTTTGCGATTCACGATCCCCAATGGGAACGAACACCACGATAGCCAACACGGATAAGGCATGTTAAGCGCCCGCACGGCAGAGCTGTCGTCTTCTGAAGCGGCAAGAGGGCAAGTTGCCGAGTCTGGTGTCGGACCGTGGGGCGGTTCTGCCAGAGTGTCGACTGGTCGGGCCACGATATTGCATCTGACGGCTTCCCCTTCCTACGGAGGATCCGAGAGGCAAATGCTCGAACTGGGGCGGGAGTTGATGGGTCGCTACCGCTCGGTGTACGTCACGTTCCGGGAGGAGGAGCGGTGCTGGGATTTCGTCCGGCAAGCTCAGGTGCAGGGATTTGAGGCCGTCGCGCTGAAGCATGATACGCCGCGGCTCTTCGGGGCATTTCGGGAACTCGTCGGCATTCTGCGTGCCTCCGGGGCGTCAGTGCTTTTCTGCCACGGCTACAAATCCGGATTGCTCGGGCGCCTGGCCGGGCGGAAGCTGGGGATACCGGTGATTGCCGTATCGCACGGGTGGACCGGCGAGTCGCTTCGGGTGCGCCTGTTCGATTGGATCGATCGAGTCAACCTGCGGTGGATGGACGAAGTCGTCTGTGTGTCCGAAGGGCAGGCGAGGAAAGTGAGGCGATGTGGTGTGCCCAGCCAGAAGGTCCGAGTTGTCCGGGACGCAGTGAGGACGGATCGGTTCGCCAGCCCGGAGGCAGAGTACCGCAGCCGTCTGGAGAGCCTCTTTCCGGACAAGCCCGAGGTGATCGTGGGTGCGGCTGGCCGCCTGAGCCCCGAGAAAGGCTACCGGTTCCTGGTCGATGCGGCGGCGGACGTCCTCCGGCAGCATCCTAACACGGGCTTCGTGCTTTTCGGCGACGGCCCGCTCCGCGAGGAGATCGCGCGACGTGCCGGGACCAACGGATTGGGAGCGAGATTCCAGCTTCCGGGTTTCTGCCGCGACCTGGACGGTTTTCTTCCACATTTCGATCTCTTTGTGCTGCCGTCCTTGACGGAAGGCCTGCCGAACGTGGTGCTGGAGGCGTTCGCCGCGAGGGTGCCGGTGGTGGCCACCGCCGTGGGCGGGACGCCCGAGGTTGTCGAAGACGGCGTCAACGGCTACTTGGTCCCGCCGGGCAAGGTTGAACCGCTGGCCGACCGGATTGTCCGACTCGTCTGCGATCGGCAGCGCCGCGTAGCGATGGGAGCCCGGGGCCGCCGGCGCGTCGAGGAGAAGTTCTCATTCGGTGCTCAGGCGAAGGCGTATGAGGAGCTTCTCGGACGGTTCCTGTCGAGGACCAACGGCGCGCGGAAACCGAACGGTGCTGACGAGTGAAGCGGACCCGAACGAGTGAAACGATCCAGACCTGCTGTCCAGAATAAGTTGCCGGTCCGCGTCTGCTTCATGATCGACGATTTGACGAGGGCGGGCGTCGAGACGCAGTTGGTGAAACTCATCAATAAACTGGATCGCTCGAAGATCGAGCCGTGCTTGTGCCTGTTGGCGCGGCGTAGCGAGTTCGCGGCCAGCCTGCTGCCCGAGGACTGCCCCTCGCACTGGCTGGGAGTGACTTCGATGCGGCGTCCCTCGGTCGTCGGCCACGCGTGGCGGTTGGCTCGTTTCCTGCGGCGGGAAAAGATCGACGTTCTCCACGTCGACTTGCCCGGCAGCACGCTGTTCGGGATCCCGGTCGGCTGGCTGGCCCGCGTGCCATACCTTATTCGCACGCGGCGCGACCTCGGCTACTGGATGAATTGGAAAGACCGTTGGGCCGGACGGGTGTATAGCCACCTCGTCGATCTGACGATTACCAACTGCCGCGTCTGCCAGCAGTCGGTCATCGAGGTGGAAGGGGCGAGGCCGGAATCCGTAGTGATCCTGGAGAACGACATCGATCTTGCCAAGTTTCGCGACATCCCGACTCTAGCGGCCCAGAAGCCGGCCGGCCGGCCGCGGGTGGTCGGCATGGTGGCGAATCTTCGGCCCGTCAAGGCGCCGGAAGTATTTGTCGAGGCCGCCCGACGGGTCGCCGACCGGCACGATGACGTCGTCTTTCGGATCGCCGGCGAGGGCAGTCTGCGCGGACCGCTGGAGCAGCAGATTCGGGACCTGGGTCTCTCGGGCCGTATCGAACTTCCCGGACACGTCGTTGACGTGCCGTGTTTCCTGAGCGAACTGGACGTCGCCGTGCTCTGCTCGGATTCGGAAGGCTTGGCCAACGTCCTGCTGGAGTACATGGCGGCGGGCCGCCCTGTCGTCGCTACACGCGTGGGAGGGGCTGAGGAGGTGATCGACGACGGGGTCAACGGCTTTCTGGTCCCCGCGCATGATCCGGCGGCGCTGGCTGAAGCGATTGAGCGCCTGCTGAGCGATAGCGATTTAGCCGCTCGTCTTGCGGCTGCTGCTCGTTCTCGTGTCGAAGAGGAATACGATGCCCCGAACATCGCGCAGCGTTTTGAATCGCTGGTGTTTCGAATGATGGGGATACCTGACGCCGCGCAGACATTCGAGGCCACCGTGACCGACGGTTGCCGGGCAGGCCAAGTAACGGTACCTCGACAAGTGAGCTATCGAGGCGACCCGCGAGACTCTACTTCGGCTCGGCACTCCGTTGAAGGAGTTTTGCCAGATCAGGCGCCGCAAGCTAGTGTCGGCCCGTCGCTGGCGGAAGGAACGAAATCTACAACTGGGGCAGCGCACGCTGCCTTCGGACACCAGGAAGACTGCTATCGTTTTGTTCCAGATCGATTGAAACGAGACACGGTTGACGACGATGATCCCACAGAACTGGCGTCCTGACTCCCTCCTTTCGCACCGACTGACCATCGTGTTCGTCTTGGCCTTCGCGCTGCGTGCTGCTCCTACGGTTTACATGGAATGGCGAGAGCCGGGATGGCACGCGAGGAACATCGAAGAAATCGAGTTCTACTACGATGACGTGGCTAGGAGCCTGATCGTGGGCGAAGGTTTCGTCCATTCGGTCAATCCCCGGCCGGGATGCCCTTATCACTTCGAGCCCGGCACCCACTTTCATTTCGTTCCCCCTTTGTACGCTTGGTGGGTTGGTCTGGTGTACTTCGTTTTCGGTCCAAATATCTTCATTGCCAAGATTCTCCAGTGTCTGATGGATGCGTGCGTGTGTTTATTGTTGTATGTACTTGATCGACGCATAAGTGGTGACAGGAACACAGCGATCTTGTCGGCCCTCCTCTACGCGGTGTATCCCTTGACGATTCACATATGCCGACACCTGTATTATCAGATACCGATGAACCTGGCCCTCATTTGGCTGATCCTATGTTTGATGGCGCCCGTCACCTGGCGAAGCGGGCTGTGGGCGGGCCTGGCAGTTGCTGTCTCAGCCCTCGCCAAGCCAGTGACACTTCCCTTGATTGCAATAATTCCCGCTGTGAGAATCGTGGAGTGCATACGGCGCAGGATTACGATGAGGGTCTGTCTGCCGTGGTGTCTTTGCTTCACCGCCGCAAGCCTGGCGGCTCTGGCTCCGTGGACGGTGCGGAATTATCTGGTTTTCCATCACTTCGTACCTGTACAGAACGGGGGTGGAATTACCATGCTGCTCGGCTCGAGGGAGGAGTATGTTGACCTGGATTCCGACACCGTGCGGAAGAGATACGCACAAGACCTGCGGGTGCCTGGTGGTGAGGGTGAGTTAGCTCGGGCAGCCGTGAACAATCATCTGGAGCACCTGAAAAGAGCCCCCCTGGATTACCTGCGGTTCGTTGCGAAGAAATTCCTGATGACGTGGTATAACACGGAGGGCAAGGCGAGAAACCGTCTTGCCCTGCTGATACAGATTCC
>JAUWWA010000349.1 GCA_030617125.1 Pirellulales bacterium
CCAACGCCACGTCGACGTTCGCCTTCAGCGGCAACTGTTTGCCGCGGCGCCAACCGCCGTCGGCGGTGATCTGCAACTTCGCCGAGGCGTCGTTATTGCGCTCCGCGATCGCCTCGGCCGAAAAACCGCCGAACACGACCGAGTGCACCGCACCGATTCGGGCACACGCCAACATGGCGACGGCCAACTCGGGCACCATGGGCATGTACATGGCCACTACGTCGCCCTTGCGGACGCCCAGCTTCTTCAACACGTTGGCGAATTTGCAGACCTCTTCGTGCAACTGCTTGTAGGTCAGCTTGCGCGTGTCGCCCGGCTCGCCTTCCCACAGCAGCGCGACCTTGTTTTCTCGATGCGTGCCGAGATGGGCGTCGAGGCAGTTGTACGAGACGTTTGTCTGCCCGCCGACAAACCACTTGGCCACCGGCTCGTCCCACTGGAGCACCCTGTCGTAGGGCTTGAACCAGTGTAGTTCGCCGGCCATTTTGTCCCAGAAGCCTTCCAGGTCGTTTGCGGCTTCCTTCCAGAGTCTCTCGTACTGCTGCTGCGAGCCGATGCGGGCCTTCTCGGCAAACTCCTTCGGCGGCGGGAATAGCCGCGATTCCTTCATGACCGTGTCGATTTGGCCGGATTTGTCCTCTGCCATTGCTACACTGTCTCTAAGATCTATGGGACTCTTACCGATGACGGTTGTCGGGTGAAGAATTCATCGTATAAAGCCGCGATCACCGGTCACGGCTTTGGGACAGTCACAGCTTAGCCATCCTTTCGATCAGATCGACGCTGCGGCAACTGTAACCCCATTCGTTGTCGTACCAACTGAGAATCTTCAGCATGTTGTCGCCGACGACCTTGGTCCACGGGCCGACGAAGATCGAGCTGTGCGGGTCGCCGATGACGTCGGTAACCACGATCGGGTCCTCGGTGTAGGCGAGGATGCCCTTCATCGGGCCATCGGCCGCTTCCTTCACAGCGGCGTTGACGGCGTCGACTGTGACCGGCTTGCCCGTTTCGACCACCAGATCGACACAACTGCCGGTCGGCGTCGGCACGCGAAGCGCGAAACCGGTCAGCTTGCCCTTCAACTCGGGCAAGACCAGGCCGACGGCCTCGGCCGCGCCGGTGGTGGTCGGGATGATGTTCAATGCGGCGGCCCGGGCACGATACAGGTCCTTGTGCGGGAAGTCCTGCACGACCTGGTCGTTCGTGTACGAGTGGACCGTGGTCATCAGGCCCTTGACGATCCCGAAGTTCTCTTGCAGCACCTTGGCGACCGGGGCCAGGCAATTCGTCGTGCAGCTTGCATTGCTCACACACTTGTGCTCGGCGGTGAGTTGGTCGTCGTTTACGCCCAGCACGCAGGTCAGGTCGGGCCCCTTGGCCGGGGCACTGATGACGACCTTCTTGGCGCCGGCGTCGATGTGGCTGTCGTAGCCGACCTTGTCGGCCGTCTTGCGGCCGCGGAACACGCCGGTGCTCTCCAGGACGATCTCGGCCCCCAACTTCTTCCAAGGCAGCTTGGCCGGGTCGCGCTCGGCCATCGCGGCGATCTTCTTGCCGTCGACGGTCAGATTCTCGTCGTCGTACCCGACCTTGCCCGGGTAGCGGCGGTGAATGCTGTCGTACTGCAACAAGGTAGCCAGCGTCTTGTTGTCGGTCAGATCGTTGATCCCGACGACCTCGAAGACATCCGGTTTCTCCATCAGCCCGCGAAACACCAAGCGGCCAATGCGGCCGAAGCCGTTAATACCAACACGAATTGCCACGAAAAACCTCCTTTGGGGTAAAGCGTTGCCCCTTGGCGGGCTAGTTCTGCTCGCCGTTTCGGCCGATGTTCAGCCTTCTTGGTTACCAGAAGAATCATGCATTTTATCCCGAGCCGGGCGACCGTCAACCGCAACCTGCCGGTAGCGGGATCGCAGCACCAGGTGAGCCATCTCCGGTGGGCAGTTCAGCCGCACGGGCAGTTCGCCGGAAACGCCGCGGGTAACGTGCAGGATGGTCGGCGGGGCGTAGAATATGCCCGAGGCGTAGCCCACCCCGAGCCGGGTGGCCGAGACGATCGCGCCGATGAGAGGCAATCGGATTTGGCCGCCGTGCGTGTGGCCGGCCAGCAGCAGGTCGGCGTCCTGGACCTGGGCCCACTCGAGTTGGTCGGGGCTGTGCGAGAGCACGATCCGCAGTGGCCCGCCGCCGGGCGTACGCTTGGGACATCGCCGCATGTCGGCCGCCGGCGCAATCCACGGCAGTTCATTGCCGGCCAGCACCACCGGCGCGCCGCGCACTGCGACTTGCACCCAGCGGCCGCCCAGGTCGACCAGTCCGCTGTCGATGAGCGTCTGGCGGAGCCGGTCGGCGTCGACGCGGATGTCGTGGTTCCCCAGCACGAAGTAGACGCCGTGGCCGGCGGTGAGTTTGCCCAGTGTGTCCGGGATCCAATCGATGCAGTCGGGGTAATCGACGATGTCGCCGGTAATCGCGACCAGATCGGGTTGCATCTCGTTGCTGCGGCGCACGACCTCGCGGAAAAACGACTTCCCCACCCGCCCGGTGAAATGGAAATCGGACATGTGCACGATCGACAGCGCATCGAGCCCGCCGGGCAGCCGCGGCACGTCGATCGCCCGCTGGGTTACGTCCAACTCCAAGATCTCGTTGCCCGGCAGGTGGACCAGGAAGTGGTGAGCGTGCTGCTGCGACGTTACCGTGTCGGAGTCCTGGGCGAGTTCGACCCTGCGGGTTCGGTGGTAGCGGAGCACGTCGGGTGGACGGTGAAAGACGGCCCGCCGGACCCACCTGACAACGGCCACTCCAGCGGCAAGGTGGCACATCAGCAGGTAGACGAGCACGGCGGCGGGGAACTGCCCGGGGCGGAATTGATCCAACAGGTCTATACCGCTCGCCAGCAACCACCAGACCAACGCGGCCGGCACGGCCGCCATGCACGCGAGCCACATGAGCGAAATGGCGCGTCCCAGCCGGTACGGCACTCCCTCGGCGTGGATGCGATTAACCACCTCGATCCACAGGAAAACGTGTCCCAGCAAGGCCAGCAGGAGGAGGAAGAGGATCATAGGCAATGATGAATGATAAATGTCATTCTTTTCAAGCCTGTTCCGCCGAGCTGGAGGGCGTGAGGATTTGCTCGACGGTGCTGATGAGTTGATCGACACGGAAGGGTTTGTAGAGCACGGCCTGAAGCCCGGCCTGTCGGGCCTTGACGATCGAGTGGGTCGGATCGTATCCGAAGCCCGTCATCAGCACAAGCGGCACCGGGTCCATGATCTCTCGGAGCTTGAGCATGAACTCGTAGCCGTTCATGTCCGGTAGGCGGACGTCGGCGATGATGACGTCGTAGGCCCCGTCGG
>JAUWWA010000160.1 GCA_030617125.1 Pirellulales bacterium
CGAATCGCTCATCAAAGAGGACACGATCGAAGTGCCGGTCCAAATCATGGGCAAACTTCGCGGGCGGATCCAGGTTCCAGCCGACGGCGACAAGGCTGCCTTGGAAGCCGCCGCCAAGGCCGATCGCCGCATCGCCGAACTGCTCGAAGGCAAAACCATCATCAAGACGATCGTCGTGCCGGGCCGGATGGTGAATTTTGTGGTGAAGTGACGGCGTTGCGATGTGTTGTCTAGCGGGCGGGCTTGCCCGCTAAACGGTGGTTGCAGCGTCGCGAGCGGCTGACCAGCCCGGCGCGCTAAGCGGTTAATTCTTCCAGCGCCGCGGCGAATGCCCCATACGTTCCGGCGTCGAAAAGCACGAACCGGACCAGTTCGGGCTTGCCGTGCGCTTCGAGGAACTCGATCGCCACCGAAAGCGCCGCCCGGGCGGCCTGGTCGATGGGGTAGCGATACGCGCCGGTGCTCAGGGCGGGCAACGCGATGCCGCGGCAGTCGTGCTCGACGGCCAATTCCAGGCAACGGCGGTAGGCGCCGGCCAGCAGCTCGGCCTCGCCGCGACTTCCGCCGCTCCAAACCGGTCCGACGGCGTGGATGACGTACTTGGCGGGCAGCTTTCCGGCACCGGAGATGACGGCCGAGCCGGTGGGGCAGCCGTCGGGGTATTTGGCGTCGGTTTCGGCCATGATGCTTTGCCCCCCTCGGCGGTGGATGGCGCCGTCGACACCGCCCCCGCCTGCCAGGCGGCTGTTGGCCGCGTTGACAATCGCGTCGACTTCCTGGAGCGTGATGTCACCCTGGTGTAGTTCGAGTTTCTGGCCGCTGATTTCGACTTGCATGGTAGATATGCTACAATTGGTAGTTGAGCCTGGGAACCCCCTTGGAGCGGCGATGATGCGAAAACTCGGTTGCCCTTTGGTGGCGTGGCTCCTGCTGGTCGCCGTGGCGGCCGGGCGGGATATCCACGTGGACAACGTCGCCGGCGACGACGGTTTCACCGGATGGCAGTCGCGGAACCTGCCCGACCGGACCGGGCCCGTGAAAACCATTGCCCGGGCGCTGCAATTGGCCGGAAGCGGCGATCGGATCGTGCTGGCCAAAACCGACCAGCCGTACCGCGAGAGCATCAGCCTGGTCGGCAGCCGGCACAGCGGCTATCCGGGGCATCCGTTTACGATCGAGGGCAACGGCGCGATTCTGGACGGTTCAACGCCGGTTCCACCGGAAGCCTGGGTGCACCACGCCGGCGCGGTGTTTCGTTTTCGCCCGCCGATGCCGGCCCACCAGCAATTGTTCCGCGACGACCGGCCGCTGGCTCGCGTAGTCGCCGCCACGACGAGCGTCGCGCTGCCCGAGTTGAAGAAGCTTCAGTGGTGCCTGCACGCCGGCTACGTCTATTTCCACGTCGAGCCGAACAAGCTGCCGGCCGACTACAACTTGAGCTGTGCGGGCTTACAGACCGGCATCACGCTGTTCCACGTCCGCAAAGTTGCCGTCGTTGACCTGATCGTCCAGGGCTATCAACTCGATGGAATCAACCTACACAACAGTGCCCGCGACGTTTACCTTGCCGGCATTACGGCTCGCGGCAACGGGCGCGGCGGGATTACCGTCGGCGGGGCGTCGCGCGTGGAGATCGACGGCTGCGTCGTCGGCAACAACGGCCGGGCGCAATTGCTCACGCTCCCGTTGTCCGAGACGACCGTCCACGGCTCACAGTTGTTTTCGAACACGGCCCCGGCCTGGGTCGACCGTGGTGGGCGGGTCTACATCGACGGGAAGCTTGTCGAGGGCGGGCTCGACGCGGCGCGCCCGATGCGGTAAACTACCTTGTTCGGGTTCCAGTGGTTCGGCAACCCCGTTGGAAAGGATATGCTGCGCCATGAACAACGATGCAGTGGGACGGCCGATGGAAATCCTCCTGGTCGAGGACGATCTGGAGGACGCCGGGCTGACGATCGAGACATTGCGAGAGGGGGAAGTGCCGTGCCGGGTAAGCCTGGTGCGCGACGGCGACGAGGCCATGGAGTTCATCCGTCGCCAGGGCAAGTACGGCCGTGCCCCGCGTCCCGACCTGATCCTGCTCGATCTGAATCTCCCCCGGAAAAACGGCCGCGAGGTCCTCGCCGAAGTCCGTAGCGACGAATCACTGCGCGAGATTCCGGTCGTCGTGCTGACCGCCTCGCGCACGCACCGCGAAATCCTCGAAAGCGAGAATTTGTATGTCGAGGATTACATGATCAAGCCGGTCGACGTACCGCAGTTCATCAGTGTAGTCAAGTCGCTTCGCAGATACCTGTTGAGCGACGTGATCGTGCCTTCGTAGGATCGCGACCGTTGGTCAGGGTGTTTTGGGCGCGACCGCCGGTCGCGGTTTCAGGATAGCCGCCGTTGCTCCTGGAAGAATTGTGTGAGGAGTTGCCCGCACGGCTCGGCTAGTACGCCGGAGACGATCAGGCAGCGATGGTTTAGGCGATCGTCGTCGAGCAGGCGGTAGAGCGTACGTACCGCGCCGGCCTTGGGGTCGGCCGCACCGTAGACGACCGTTGGGATTCTCGCCAGGACGATCGCCCCGGCGCACATCGGGCAGGGCTCCAGCGTAACGTAGAGCGTGCAATCGTCCAGCCGCCACGACTGCCTTGCTTCGGCCGCCTGAGTAATGGCGATCATCTCAGCGTGGGCGGTCGGGTCGCGAAGCTGCTCGCGTTGGTTGTGCGCCCGGGCGATGATGCGATCCCCGTGCACGACAACCGCCCCGATGGGTACTTCGTCTTCGCGCATGGCCTGCTTGGCCTCTTGCAAGGCAAGGTTCATAAAGTGTGCGTGCATGAGTCAGTGTTCCACGGTCAGTTCGATCGGCTTTGCCCAAACGTAGTCCTCCGGTCCGCCTTTACCCAGCGCGACGACCCGCAGGATCACGGGCCCGGAGCCGAGTGCACCGGAGTTGATTTCAAGCCGACCGCTGCTGCCGTTGATCCTGTTGAGCAACCGGCTGTTGTGGATGACGGCGATGGCGATCGAGCCGGGCGATTTCGCCGCGATGTGGATGGACCTGCCCGAGTAAACGCTTTCGCTCGGCGCGACCGACACGTCGATTTCGCGGCCGTGGTTGGCGGTGCTGACGGCGACGATCCGCCGGCCTCGCGACTGGATCAGCCCGGCCTCGATGGCGACGATCCGCAACTCGTGATACCCGTCGGCCAGCCGAGTGGTGTCTAGTTTAAGGGTTCTGCCGGCGGGACACCCGGCGGTGAGCAGGCCGTCGACGAACAGTTCAAACCGTTCGACGTTTCCGCCGCCTGGCACACTCGCCGACGGCTTGATCTTGAGCGTTCCGGTAACGCTCTCCCCGTTTTCGACCCCTTCGACGCTTCCTTGAGGGATGTTCGCCCAGGGTCGGCAGAGCGGATCGCCGACGATCAGCAGTTGATACGGGCCGTGCACCGATTGATAGAACGCCTCGGCCAACGAGCAGCCCCGAGCATAGTGGACGTGGATCGTCGCCCGGGGGAACTTCGGATGCAGTGCGTACGGCTCGGCAACGGTGCCGCTGGCCCCGGCCGCGCCGTAACGGAGCAGTGCGGAAAGCGGCGTCTGGCCGGCTCGCGAACGCATCACTCCGCCGAAGCTGGTGAAGTGTTCGCAGATGGCGCCGGGTAGGATGGTGCTGCCGGACAACTTCCAATTGAACGCTGCGGCGCCGATCATCGCGCCCTGCACGTCGTGTTTGTTCATCGGGAGCGTGCCCTCGAGGACTTCGGCGGCCACGCCCAATGCCTTGAGTTCCTTAACGGCTTCAGCAAACCCGGCCGCTCGTACCTTCGAACGGACGTTCATGTTTTGCATGAAGTAGATCGTGCCGCGAGGGTGCGTGCCGTCGGCGTCGACACTGCGCCGGAGATAGCCGAGCACCTCGTCAAGCGAGTTTCCGCGCCCGGCGGTCACGCCCAGCATCATCGACAACATGTACTGCCGGCCTTCGTCGTCGTCGCGCAGCTCGCCGCGCGGGCCGAAGTGTCGGACACTGCTGAAGGCCAGCGTCGGCGCCTCACGCTGCTCGGCGCGCGGCAGACGCATGTAATAGTTCGCTTGCAGATGAACGTAAGCCGGACTGCCGGCCAACACCGGCTGGTACAGATACGTCAGACCGTTGATCGAACCGACCTTGGCGGAGTGTTTCGGCCAGAAGGACTTCGCCATCGGCCTGTCACCGCTCTGTCTTTCGGCGGCCTTGTGCACGGCGGCGGTGAACCGCTTTGCGTCGGCCGCGAGGTTTACCGCCCAGGGGAAGTCGCTCGAGTAGATGATGTAGTCGATTTGTCGAACAAGACGCCGCTTTTCGATCGCTGCAAGAACGGGGATGAGGATCTTCTGGCGAAACGTGTCGACGTCGGTGGTCTGCGCCTCTGGGTCCCACGGCAGCGTAAGCACGTTGCCGGGGTGGATCTGCCGCAGCTTGATGTAGTGGTTGGCGATGGTTAGCGAATCCGCGCTGTTGCGATTGACGACCAGGAACAGGTTTTCCGGGCCACCGCCGGCGAAGCCCGCGGGGGGAACCCACGCCAGCAGGCCGGCAAGGATTACCATCAGTGGGGTCAGTCGAAAACTCATGGAAACGGCCGGCTGCATCATCAGGCGATCACATAGCGGAGAATACTCCAAAATACGCTATTGAATCATACGGGCCACGCGGCTGTTTGGGTAGGCATTGGCCAGCTCTTTCCGACAGCGATTGCCCGCAAGATCGTCCTAGTCGTTGACAACACCCAAATCGGCAATCTATGATTTCAAAGTGGGCAGTAGCCAGTGGTCGGTTGTCAGTCGTCAGTAGGCAGTCGGTGATCAGCAGGGGGCAGATTTGCCGTTGGCCACTGATACCTGACGACTCCACTGACAACCGATCGCAAATGACTGACAACCGATTACCCCATCGAAAGGAGCCAACATGGTCCGCAAAATCAACGTGTTTCTGGCGTTTGTCGTCGTGTGCAGCTTTGCTTATACGGCGCTGGCCCGACCGAAAGAGATCGTCGATCCCGCCGAAGCCAAGGCCGACGCCGATTTTCTCGTGCAGGGCGAATACGTCGGTACCGGTGAGTTGCCCGGCGAAAACTGCAACCACGGCCCGGTCGGCGCCCAGGTGATCGCCCTAGGTGGCGGCAAGTTCCGGGTAGTGGTGACCCAAGGCGGACTGCCCGGTGCAGGATGGAAACGCGGCGATCCGCGAGTGGCACTCAGCGGCAAGCGAGAAGGCGACGTGACCAAGCTCACCGGCAAAGACCTATCAGGCAAGATCGTCGCGAAGCGGATGACGATCGCCGACACCGCCGGTCAGCTGAAGGTCGAGCTCGAGCGCACCGAGCGCAAGAGTCCCACGCTCGGCGCCAAGCCTCCCGAGGGCGCGGTCGTGCTGTTCGACGGCAGCAACGCTGAG